>DAIEHU010000031.1 GCA_027353395.1 Desulfobacteraceae bacterium | reverse complement strand
TTTCGGAATCCTTTTTGACCGCTATCTGGACGACGTAGCCAATGAGCGGCGCGACAGCGTGATTTTTTCGGGATTTTTGAAGGAAAAGAGCGACGCCTACCTTTCGGGCCACAAGCCTGAAGAAATGGTGCGCGATTTTCTGGCCGGCATGACCGACCAGTATTTTCTGCAGCAGTGCCCCGAAGATATGAGGCCTTCTCTAAGGCGGATTCCCTGAGGACAAAATGGAAAAAAAGCTGCGTATAATTTTTCTTTGCACGGGCAACTCCTGCCGCAGCCAGATGGCGGAAGGGTGGGCAAAGCATTTGAAGGCCGATCAAATTGATGCCAGTTCAGCCGGGATTGAAACCCATGGTTTAAATCCCCGTGCGGTCCGGGCCATGGCGGAGGCCGGCGTGGACATATCCGCTCATCGTTCCAAAACCGTGGATGATCTTCCGGATCTGTCTTTTGATTATGTGATTACGGTATGCGACCATGCCCATGAGTCCTGCCCCTTGTTTTCCGGCAAGGCCGTCATCGTTCACGCGGGATTTGATGATCCGCCCCGGCTTGCCGAAACCGCAGCCAATGATGAAGAAGCTATGACGTGCTATAGGCGCGTCCGGGATGAAATCCGGGATTTTGTGGCGCAATTGCCGGAACTGTTAAATAAACAAGGAGAACACCTATGACCGATTCAACCGTTAAAAAACTGTCGTTTCTGGACCGGTTTCTCACATTCTGGATATTTCTGGCCATGTTCGTGGGCGTGGGCGGGGGGTATTTTTTCCCGGATATCAAACATATCATTAACCGTTTTTCCATCGGCACCACCAATATCCCCATCGCCATCGGCCTGATCCTCATGATGTACCCGCCGCTCGCCAAGGTCAAATATGAAAAACTGGGGTATGTGTTCAAAGACGTCAAGGTGCTGGCGTTGTCCCTGATTCAGAACTGGATTATCGGGCCGATACTGATGTTTCTGCTGGCGATCACGTTTTTATCCGGACATCAGGAATACATGGTGGGCCTGATCCTCATCGGGCTGGCCCGGTGTATCGCCATGGTGATCGTCTGGAACGATCTGGCTGCCGGGGATACCGAATACTGCGCCGGACTGGTGGCCTTCAACTCTATTTTTCAGGTCCTGTTTTTTTCCGTGTATGCCTATGTTTTTATTACGGTTCTGCCCCAGTGGGCCGGGCTTACGGGCATGACGGTGAATATTTCCATCGGTCAGATCGCGGAAAGCGTTTTCATTTATCTGGGCATTCCCTTTATCGCCGGTTTGATCACGCGCATTATCGGGCTCAAAACTGTGGGCGTCGAGCGCTATGAAAAAAACTTTATTCCCAAAATCAGCCCCATGACCCTGGTCGCCCTGCTTTTTACCATTCTGGTCATGTTTTCCTTAAAAGGGGAATATATCGTTGCGCTGCCGTTTGACGTGCTTCGCATCGCCGTGCCGCTCTGCGTTTATTTCGTGATCATGTTTTTTGTGTCGTTTTACATTTCCATGAAAGCCAAAGCCACCTACGAGCAGGCAGCCACCCTGTCGTTTACCGCCGCATCCAACAATTTTGAACTGGCCATTGCCGTTGCAGTTTCCGTTTTCGGGATCGACTCCGGCCAGGCGTTTGCCGCGGTCATCGGGCCCCTGGTGGAAGTGCCGGTGCTCATCACACTGGTCAATGCCGCCCTCTGGTTTAAACGAAAATATTTTCCCTTTGCCGTCAGCACGCCCACCGGCGTGTGTCATGTGACCTGCAAGCCATAGCGGGATGACATTATGCGGATTTTGATCATCGGTGGAAGCGACGCCGGCATCAGCGCGGGATTGCGTGTTCGGGAATTTGACCCGGAATCGGAAGTGACTGTTCTTATAAAGGACGCATACCCGAATTTCAGCATCTGCGGGCTGCCGTTTTATATCGGCGGCGAGGTGGAAGACTGGCGGAGTCTGGCGCACCGGAGCATGGATCAGTTGCAGGAATCCGGCATCCGCTGGATGCTGAACCAAACCGTCACTTGCATAAATAATAAACAGAAACAAGTCGTTGCAGTGAATAAAGCAAATAGCGGAACCGCCTTCCCCTATGACAAGCTGATTATCGCTACGGGCGCGGCGTCGGCCCGTCCGCCGATTCCCGGCTGTGATCTGCCGGGGGTGTTTTTCATGCGGTTCATGGGTGATGGACTGGCTGTCCGGGCGTATCTGGAGAAATTCCGCCCCGGTCGCGCCACCATTATCGGCAGCGGGTACATCGGCATGGAAATGGCCGAAAGCCTATGTCGACGGGGAATTTCCGTTATGATAATTGAAATGGCGGCTTCCGTTATGCCGTCGGTAGATAAGAAATTCGGGGACCTGCTGGAAGACATGCTGAAGGCCCGAGGCATCCGGGTGTTTACCGGAATAAAAATTTCACTAATTGAGAAAACAGGCGGTCATCTGACCGTCTATTCCGGAGAGGAAACCATCGCGGAATCGGAATTCATCCTGGTCGCAGCGGGCGCAAAGCCTTCTGTTGAACTGGCGGCGGACGCGAACATTCCACTGGGAAAAACCGGGGCCATCCGGGTGAATGAAAAAATGGAAACCCATGCTCCGGACATCTATGCGGCTGGCGACTGCGCCCAGACCCTGCACCGCCTGACCGGAGAATACACCTACATGCCCCTGGGCACGACCGCCCACAAACAGGGACGCATCGCCGGGGAAAACGCCGCGGCGGGTAACGCGACATTCAAAGGCATTGTCGGCACCCAGTCCCTGAAAGTGTTTGATCTTGTGGCGGCCCGGACCGGATTGCGGGATATCGAAGCCAAGGCGCATGGCTTTGATCCCATAACAATTGATATGGAAGCGCCGGACCACAAGGCCTATTATCCCGGTGCAACATCGATGCACATTGGTTTGACGGGGGATCGAACCACCGGTCGGCTACTCGGCGCGCAAATCATCGGGCAGCATGGGGCGGAAATTTCAAAACGGATCGATATTATCGCAGCCGCCTTATATTCCGGCCTGACGGTCGCAGATCTTGTTGATTATGACTTATCGTACACCCCGCCATTGTCGTCGCCGTGGGATCCTGTGCAGACGGCGGCGGCTAAATGGCTAAATCATTGTAATTTTTAAGGAGATTTTTTCATGCAATTGATTCAAAAACAAAAGTATGTGTTTACCTGGCTCTTTTTTTTCATGCTTGCATTTGCCGTTCAAACGGTTTCGGCCGGGGATAAAGCAACGGAAGTTCAGAAACCGGCCCATTCCATTGTTGTCACCTATTTTCATAACACGATCCGCTGCCCCACCTGCCATAAGATTGAAGAACAATCCACCCAGGCGATCAAATTTCATTTTGAAAATGAGCTGAAGACCGGCAAATTGGTTTTTCGGGTGATCAACGTGGATGAGCCGGCCAATGAACATTACAACACGGATTACCAGCTTTACACCAAATCCCTGATTGTTTCCGAAATGAAAGACGGCAAGGAGGTCAGGTGGAAAAATCTCGAAAAGATCTGGGAGTTTGTCCATGACGAGGAACAGTTCGATAATTACGTCTATACCGAAATCAAAGATTGGCTGAAGGAATAATCATGGAATTCAGTGTGGCGCAAATCGTTTCCGTGATCTGGCTCGGCATTCTGACGTCCATCAGTCCGTGTCCCATGGCCACCAACATCGCGGCCACCACCTATATCGGCAGACAGATCAACTCGCCCTACGCCACGGTTTGGGCCGCGATTGCCTATACCATTGGACGGACGGTGACCTATGTCCTGATCGCCACTGCCATTATTGCGGGACTCATTTCCATTCCCTTTGTTTCCAATTTTCTCCAGGCCCACATGAGCAAAATTTTGGGCCCCATCCTGCTGGTGGCCGGCCTGTTTATTCTGGAACTTGTGCCATTGAGGCTGCCATCGTTAAATGTAAACGCCAACCTGCTTAAGAAACTGGGGGACAGCGGCATGCCGGGCGCGGTGGCCCTCGGGTTTTTGTTCGCCCTGGCGTTTTGTCCGGTGTCTGCCGCGCTTTTTTTCGGCGGGGTCATTCCCTTGTCCCTGAAATTGCAGTCCCGTTTTTTTCTGCCCCTGCTTTACGGCATCGGGACCGCCGCACCGGTCATCGGGTTCGCGGTGATCATCGCTTGGAGCGGAAGGATCGCTGGGTTGTTTTTCAACCGGCTGGCGGTGTTTGAACGCTGGTTCCGCCGCATCACGGGCGGCCTGTTTGTTCTTGTGGGGGTGTATTTTTGCTTAAAATACATTTTCAAAGTTATCAATTTCTAAGAAGCCCTAACTTTTTATAACGAGGATGTTAATTTTGAAAGGAGATTATTTGTGAAATTACGATTAAGAATTGCCTGTGTTCTGGTCTTTATTCTTGCTTTGCATTCAGTTGAAAGTTGGGCCTGAGGGTGTTCCGCTCACTTCCCCTGTCGGGAAGCTCGGTCTTGTAAATCGTGTTGAGCAACGTCAGGATGAAGCCCGGCCTTTTAGTGCTTCATTGGAGAATGATCTCCCGAAGCTTGCAGCCAAATACCCGTACATTAATTTTGACGTCAGCTGCACCCAGAAAAATCTCATCGAACTCAGCGTGGAAAACATGCTTTCGGCGCTTAGAGAAGCCATTCTTGTCACTGTGGTAGTCATCTTCCTGTTTCTGGGGAATATCCGGGCTATGCTGCTTTGCGCCATATCCATTCCGTTTACGTACCTGATCACCTTTGCCGTGATGTGGATATTCGGGTTTGAGTTTCACATGGTGACCTTGACAGGAGTGATTCTGGCAGTGGGGATGTTGTTAGATGACGCGATTGTGGTGATTGAAAACATTGAGCGCCATTATCGGGGTGAAGAAAAGGATCTGAAAAAACTGGTAGCCGGCGGCACTGAAGAAGTCATGCTTGCCATATTTTCAGGCACATATGCCACGATTGTCGTGCTGCTTCCCATCATCTTTATCGGCGGTTATGTTCAGACCGTTTTAAGGCCCCTGTCTCTTTCCCTGACTATTGCGCTCATCAGTTCCTACATCGTTTCCGTCACCATTATTCCGATTTGTGCGCCGTATATTCTCAAGGCCAGTCATCACAACAACCGGTTTGAAAATTTCATCGCCAAAGGAAGCGATTGGTTTGTCAATGCCATCCGGGATTTTTTTGCAGGAATGCTGGATACGGCGCTGAAACACCGGCTGCTATTTTTGGCTGTGGCATTTATCCTGTTGGTGGTGAGCGGAAAATTCGTAAAGCCCCTCATCGGCCAGGATGTTCAGCCGTCCATGGACACGGGCATTATTAAGATTAATTTCGAGGCGGATGCCAATTCTTCCCTTGCGCAAACCGATGCCATCGTTTCGAAAATGGAGAAAATTATCCAGCAGCAGGAAGGCGTTGTCTCCATCAGCTCCACCATCGGCTCGGAGCCTGCCGTGGTGTCGTTCGGCAGTGGTAAAAACCCCCAGCAAGGGAACATGACCGTAAACCTGAAGGACCGGTATCACCGGAAACAGACGATCTGGCAGGTGGAAAATGCCATGCGCCAGGGATTTTTGAATATCCCGGGGCTCAAGTCCGTGGATGTTTTTGACTATGGGGCCACGGCCATGTCCAGCGTCCGGGCCACGATTGATGTGATGGTGACCGGCCCGGACCCGAATGTGCTGTATGATATCGCCAATCAGGTAAAAACGCGAATGGACAATGTCCGGGGACTTAAATCCGTTTCTCTGTCCTGGGGTATCGACAAGAAGGAAATCCTTTTCACCGCCAATCGCGAGCGGTGCGCGCATTACGGTATATCTCCAAAAGAAATCGCCGCCCAGGTTCAGACGGCGGTGCAGGGCGGCGTTTCTTCCATATTTCGCGTGGCCAATGAAGACGGGTTCCCCGTAAGGATTCGTCTGGAAGAGCGTTTTCGGGGGGAAATGGCCAGCATTACGTCTTACCGGATTCATACGCCTTCCGGCGAGATTCCGCTCTCCCTTCTGGGCGATATAACGGAAACGTATGTGCCGTCCGTTCTCACCCGACAGGATATGGTAAACAGCATCGATGTGTTCGGATACAGGGAAAAAGCCGCCCTTTCCCATATCATGGTTAATGTTTCAAAGGCGATTCAAGACCTTAACGTCCCGGCCGGCTATAAGGTATCCCAGGAAGGCGATTCCAAACAGGGTGCCGAAAGTTTTGCTGCCCTCACTGCGGCGCTTTCCATCGGCATGGTGCTTCTTTATTTTTCCCTTATTCCGGCGTTTAAATCATTCGTCCATCCGCTCACCATCATGTCCGCCATACCGCTGGCCGCTATCGGAGCCATATGGTCCCTGCTCATCACCGGCAAGCATCAGTCCACAGCCGCTTTTATGGGAATGATTCTGCTGGCCGGGATTGTAGTGAAAAATTCCATCCTTCTCATTGATTTTATTGAAATCGCGAAAGAGAAAGGAATGCCCACCATCGATGCGCTTAAAGAAAGCGTCCGGGTCCGCACCCGGCCGATCCTCATGACCGCTTTCGGAACAGCGGTGGGGATGGTTCCCATTGCGCTGGAGCGCGCCATCGGCCTGGAACGGCTTTCACCGCTTGCCGTGGTCGCTATCGGTGGGCTGATGGTATCCACCTTTTTAACGCTTCTGTATGTCCCGATTTTCTATACCCTGTTTGAAGACGGGGTGCAGGGGGTGAGACGGGGGTGGAAAGCAATTTGGCCGCAACGGGATGAACCCGTTACAACGCATATAATCAAAGGAGAAGAATTATGAAAATCGAAGTTATTGGCCCTGGTTGCCCGTTTTGCAAGATATTGTGCAAACGCACCAAAGAGGTAGTAAAGGAAAACAACATTGACGCGGAAGTCCTGCACGTGACCGACTTCAAATCCTTCCTCAAATATTTTCCTATGACACCGGTGCTGATCGTGGATGGCGAGATCCGCCACAGAGGTAAATGGCTCCCGAGAAAACCCAAGATCAAACGGCTTCTCGGCATTGAATAAAAGATTGCGCCAAGAGGGAGGAATGATGACCAAGAGTGAACGAGCAGTTTCAAAATTTCTGGAAGGTTATAATTGCGCACAGGCAGTATTTTACTCTTTCTGCGAAGATTTGCGGTTCGAAAAGAACAATGCTTTGAAGATCGCTTGTGGGTTTGGCGCTGGAATGGGGCGAAAAGAGGAAGTCTGTGGCGCCGTGACTGGCGGGATAATGGTTATTGGTGCAAAGTATGGAAGAGCGGAAAAGGACGACCGGTCGGCCCAAGAAATGACCTACACAAAGACACGAGAACTCATGGACCAATTTGCTAAAAAACATGGCACATATATTTGCCGTAAATTGTTGCATGGTTGTGAGTTGACAGCAGAAGAAGGTCAGAAATCCTTCAAGGAGAATGACATGCTGAACAAGATATGTGTTCCGTGCGTTCAGAGCGTGGTCGAGATTCTTGAGAATATTACATAACAAAACCAAAGCCGCTCAACCGGACGCGCCAAAAACCACGCGCCGGTTAGCTTTTGGATATGCACTCATCCTGGTTTCCGCCCTGGGTGCGCAAGCGGCGATCCTGGCTTTTGGGCTGTTTCTATTTTACGGCTCTTTCATTATTTTACACTCGATGAAAAAAAGACGCCTGGTATTATCCGGGTAAAGCCCAGCGCAGGGATGAACCGGTACATCCGGCCGTGACCTGGGGCAGGAAATTGATCTGACCTTCAACTGGAAGTCCTTTTCTTGGCTGGATATTCTGGGCGGGTATTGTATGTTTTTCCCAGGTGAATTTATTGAAAAAACAGGCCCGTCTCCGGATGCCTCCTGGACGTTCCTGTAAACCGTATTTTTATTTTGAAAAAATGAAAATCGTTTGCGACACTAAGTTTTTCCGCACCACGGTTTCACACGGAAGCTTTTTCCGGGGTCAGTTTTTTCTTGACATCATTTGTGGCGCAATATAAATGATGCTTTCAAAATTATACTTAGTTAATTGGCTAACTGTAAAACAACGGAAATGAAAAACATCCCATGAATATGAAAAAAACGATTCTCATAACCAAAGCAGTTTCGGACGGCAACCGGGTGCGGGTGTTAATGGCATTGATGCATCAGAAAGAATTGTGCGCCTGTCATATTATTGAACTCTTGCGGATATCGGCCCCGACAGTGTCCCGGCACATGGGTCTTCTGCAAACAGCGGGACTGGTGACCTCCCGAAAGGACAGCCGGTGGGTATATTACCGGCTGGCGGATGAAACACGGGAACCTGCGATGCTGCCGCTCATCAACTGGCTTGCCGACTCTTTGGCGACAGATCCGGTCATTCTTCAGGATCGCATAGCCCTTGAACACATCGCCGATTGTGACACTGAACAAAAAAACTGCAAACACTACAAAAATAATCAAACACATTAAAGGAGATGGTTAAATGAAAAAAAGCTTATTGATTGGAATGGTTACACTGATTGCCGGCGCTTTTATGGTGTCTGCATCATGGGCGGCGGATGCGCAAAATGCGGCTTCCGGCATGAAGGCCTTTGAAACATCCTGGAAGGCGGATCACTATGTGCTGGCGTTTTTTTATTCTGAAATGAACGATATCGTCAAAGAAAAGAAAGCAAGTTTTGAAACGATTGCCGCCGGTTTGAAGGACAAGGCCGACGCCCATTTTGTTGATATTAAAGACCCGAAACAGATCGACGTGGTGAATTTGTACAAGGTCGACCGCGCACCCATGCCGCTGGTTCTTGTGGTTGCCCCGAACGGCGCGATCACCGGCGGGTTCCCCCGAGATTTTACTGAGGAGAGGATTCTTAGCTCCATTGTGGGGCCCCTGTCCACCCAGTGCCTCAAAGCACTCCAGGAGGGGAAATTTGTTTTTGTCTGTGTTCAGGGCGATGATGTCAAGGCAAATGCCAGCGCCATGAAGGGTGTGGTCGATTTTAAAGACGATATACAATATGGTCCGATCACCGAAGTGGTGATCTTTAAGGGAACCGGTCCGTCGGAACAACGCATGGTGAAAAGTTTAGGGCTTGAAGAAAAACCCGCTGAACCCGTAACCGCATTTCTGGCCCCTCCCGGTTCGATGATCGGAAAATTCACCGGTTCAACCGATAAGGACAAGCTGGTGGCCGCGCTCACGAGCCGACAGAAAAGCGGCGGCGCATGTTGCCCCGCCGGTTCTGGAAAAACCTGCAACTAATCAAACCGACACTCTAAAACAGAAAAAAGGAAAAATATTATGAAAATATCGAGTATTGTCTGGAAAGAGCTGTTTGAACGCAAGAATCAGCTTTTCACCAGTTTTCTGGCGATTATTCTCGGCATTACGGTGATTGTCGCCATTCGCAACATTATGGATTATTCTGAAAAAGCGGTGGCAAGGGAGTTGGACGCACTGGGGGCCAATATCCTGATTCTGCCCAAAAGCGCGACTGTTCAGGATTATTACAGTGCGGATATGCAGGATGATGTATTCCCTGAAGAATATGTCACCCGCCTGACCACTTCCGACCTTCAGGGGCTGGATAATCTTTCGCCGAAATTGTCTTTTCCCGTAGTTATCAGCGGCAGGAAAATGATATTGACCGGCATTCTTCCAAAGCAGGAATTTCAAGGCAAAGCCGCATGGCAGGGGGTGGGGATTTTCACGAAACCCGCCGGTTGCGGTGAAGTGCCGGATGCGTCTCAGGGCAGCAAACCAGACCCCGGGGCGCTTTCCCGAAAACGGGTGATCGAAACTTTGGCATTGGATGAAATCCTCATGGGCTCTGATACGGCGGCGGCCCTGAATTTGAAGGACGGCGGTTCTGTCGACATTATGGGAACCGCTTTTAAAATCGTCGGGATTCTGTCCACCACCGGTACCATTGACGATTCCCGCATTTTTGCCCATCTGCACACGGTCCAGAAGCTGGCCGGAAAAGGCCCGATGCTCAATGCCATTGAAGTGGTCGGGTGCTGCAACGCCATATCCGCCGGGCTGGTGGGAAAAATCAACCGGCTGCTTCCGGAAGCCAAGGTGCTCACCATCACCCAGGTGGTGGATACCCAGATCAAAACCAACCGCTTGATGGCGCGCCTTTCCATGCTCTTTCTGGGGATTATCGTCATTGTCGGCGGCGCGAGCATCGCCAATTACATGTACGCCAATGTTTTTGAGCGCCGTCAGGAAATCGCCATTTTGATGGGCATGGGCGCCACATCCGGTTTTGTGTTGCGGCTCTTTTTAATGAAAGCCCTTGTTATCGGCATTGTCGGCGGGGTGGCGGGGTATTTTGTCGGTACCGGCATGGCGGTTTATCTTGGCCCCAAAATCGCCGCCATTCCGGTGTTGCCCATGCCGTCGCTCCTGCTTTGGGCGCTGGGCATCTCAATTGCGCTGAATGTCGGGGCATCGGTCTTTCCCGCCCTGCGCGCCACCAAACTGGACCCATCCATTGTTCTTCAGGAGGCATAGAAACATGATTCATATCGAAAATGCTAGTAAAACATACACCCATCACGCAGAGCAAGTCACAGCCCTGGATCGGGTGACGATGAATATTGAAGCCGGCGAGTTTGTGTCGATTGTCGGTCCCAGCGGCAGCGGTAAAAGCACTCTGCTGCTGCTCATGGGCGGCATGCTGTCGCCGTCCGAGGGGACCGTCTCTATAGACAATACCAATATATATGATCTTTCCCCAAACGACCGGAGCCGGTTTAGGGGCCAGCACATCGGTTTTCTGTTTCAGCGGTTTCATTTGATTCCTTATCTGACGGCACTTGAAAACGTCACGGTGCCGTTTCTTCTGCAAGGGGACGGCGGCGAAGCGGCACGCGAGAGGGCGACAGAACTTTTAACCCGGGTCCAGCTCGACCAACGTCTGGATCATAAGCCGGGAGAAATGAGCGTGGGGCAGCAACAGCGGGTGGCTCTGGCGCGGATGCTGGCCAATGATCCCCCGGTTATTCTGGCAGACGAACCCACGGGCAACCTGGACCCCCAGACCGGCGGGGCTATTATCGGGTTCCTGCTGGAGCTAAACAAGGCGGGAAAAACCATTGTGATGGTGACCCATACGCCGGAAGCGGCCAGGATGACCAGCCGGATGATCAGTCTCACGAACGGCGCTTTTGTTAATTAATCTGACAGCGGTAATGGATATTTAAAATAGAGAAACAATGGGTAAATCGATTCTCATAAAAGCGCTATGGCAAATTCCGGCTATATTGCTGATCACTGCATGTGTCGCGCTGGGGTTTAACCAAATCCGCAACGACCGATTGCCGCTGGTATGCCAATGGAACGAGCAGCAGCCAGCCGCAAAATCATCCGAGTCGTCCGGATTGAAACCCATCATTTCCATTGAAGAGGCGGCCCTGCTGTTTAAAAATAACAAAGCCGTTTTTTTAGATGCCCGGCCCAAATCCTTTTATATCGAAGGACATATCAAGGGGGCTTTGAGCCTCCCCTGGGAGACCGCTGAAGAAAAATGTATTGATGTGGTTGAAAAGATTCCGTCGGACATGCCGATTATCACCTATTGCGATGGGGCGAACTGTGAACTGTGCGATAAACTGGCGGTTTTTTTATGCGATCTGGGTTTTGAACACGTCAGCGCACTGATCAACGGCTGGACGGTCTGGAACAAGCACAACCTTCCGGTGAATACAGGAAATACCCCATGACCTATAACAATCGGTTAAAAATGCGTCACCGAATATCATCCCTGACCATCCGCTTTGTTCTGGGCGCCGTATTTATTTTTGCCGGAATTCCCAAGATCATGGGCACCGCCGCTTTTGCCGGTGCTGTGTATAACTATCAGTTACTGCCGGATGTGTTGATTAATTTTTTCGCCATTTTCCTTCCTTGGCTTGAAGTTATCGTCGGCATCTTTTTGATATTGGGAGTCTGGTTGCCGGGAACCGTCGTCATTTATAATGGACTGATAATTACTTTTATCGCAGCCCTGGTCATCAGCGTCCACCGTGGGTTGGACATCAGTTGCGGCTGTTTTTCAACGGATTCAACCGATGTAATTAATTTGGGGACGATTCTCAGAGATGTGGCCTTGTTCATGGCATCTCTCTATCTCCTGTTTGAGTCCTCTATAGAGAAAGCTGACAGTCTAAAGTCAAAGCAACATAACTATTTAAAATAATTTATTTAATGCATCACACAAGGAGTTTTTTTATGTCTAATCGGTTTGTAGCCAGTTTGTTTCGATTCGTTATTGTGGTCTGTTTTTTCAGTATTATAGCAAGCGCTCACGCCAGTGATAGCAAACCGGTTGCTGAGATCAAAACAGATTCCTATGATTTTGGCGAAGTTTTTGAAGGAAAGGATGTCATCCATGATTTCATCATTAAAAACACCGGCGACGCCAACCTTGAAATCAAAGGCGTCAAAGCCGGGTGAGGGTGCACGACAGTCTCATTTGACAGACTGATCTCTCCGGGTGCGGAGGGAAAAATTACGATGAAATTTTCGACCAAAAACCGTAGCGGCAAAGCCAGTAAATCCATCCAGGTTGAAACCAATGATCCCGCCAACGCAAAATTCAATTTGAAATTGACGGGAGAGGTTAAAAAATTTGTGACGATCACCCCGGCAAAAGCAATTTTAAGAGGAACGGTCGGCGAAAAAATCAGCCAGGTCATCACGGTGGTCCCGGATGCCAAAGAGCCATTTAAAATAATGAACATCAGCACTTTAAATCAAGGGGATTTCCGGTATTCAATGAAGGAAACCGAGATCGACGGGAAAAAAGCCTATGAATTCCTCATTGAAAACACCAAAACATCGGTAGGTCGATATTTGGATCGAATTACCATTCTTACCGACAAAACGGAGCACAACCCGGTTACCATCATCGTCAGTGGGGATATTAAGGAAGGCGTTTTTAAAATAAATTAAATATGTTATATATTAAAATTTGTGAAGGAATAAACAGACCATGAAAATAAATTCAAGCCGCAAGATATTGTTCTTCCTGTTCATCGTCATCATTTCGGTGGCATCCGCCGCATGCGCGGTTCTGCAAAGTAAGGCACCCGAGGAAGCGTTAAGAGAACGGGTCCAAGGAATGATGCAGGCCAAAATCAATAAAGACTGGGGAGCTGTCTATACATATTTTGACGAATCCTTTCAAAAGAGAGAATCAAAAGAAGTTTTTTCAAAAAAAATCGGAGAGATAATTTTTAAAACCTACACCATAGAGTCCATTGAAATACTTCCCACCGGAAAAGATGCCACGGTCAAGATAAAAAGCGACATTCAGGCAAAAGGGTTTGATTTCAAGGGGACCCCCGAAACCCAGCATTGGATCATGGAAGGGGGAGAATGGCGCTTGCAGGTTCCAGTTCACAAGGATGTTAAATAATAACAATCGGTAACCCCCCGGCTCCGCCGGGGGACTCGCAGATCATCCCACTCCCACGTCAATTGATCCCGAAACGTATTTACAAGTTCCGTGCAAATATTTTCAATGCGTGTTGCGAAATCGTTCATAATGGTCTCCTGGTTTGAACCATTATACTTTATTGGGGCCTGCGGGAAGATAAGTTATTTTTGATTACTTCGTTTTCTTATTTATCCACTCTTTCAACAAACCTGAACTTTTGAATGTCACTACCTTTCTGGCTGGCAGAACCATATATTCTCCTGTTGCCGGATTCCTGCCTTTCCGCATTTCCTTTTGGTCGACGCAGAATTTACCAAAACCGCTGACCAAAACATCTTCTCCGGATTCAAGTGTCGATTTAATAATTTCGATGATCTTTTCAAGTGATTGTTCGGATAATTTTCTGTCAATTCCTGCAAGTTCGCTGATAGTTGAAATAATGCCTGTTTTGGTCAAAGCCATTCCGGAATTCTCCTCTTTCGGTATCCTGTATCGAGATTAAGCGCTTAAGCCATTCCATAAAAACGAGATTACTATATATATAACTTTATGAAATGTCATGATATTTTATTAATGATCATACAAAAATTTTTCATTCAAGAGGTATAGCTCAACTTTAACAGGATTGAGCGGTGCTGCCAGGAAAAAGGAATAAGATTACAGGAGAGGGGGCTATAATCAAAAAATGATTTTATTATTAAGCGAAAATATTGGAGACGGGTGCTATCAGCAAAAGGGTTTGTGAAGGGGATGACCATTGGCTTGGCGCAAATGCTGTGATTAAATTTGTTTATGAATAAACTTGTTTTAAAATCAAAAGGTAATATAATTTTAAAGCTTTTTATTGGCGTCACCAATGACGCTGTGTTCAAATAAATTGAAAAATATGACATACTCGTCCATCGCATGGGTTGTCTTTGAAAGTTCAAAAAAGATGGAACGGACGTGTGGGAAAAGAAGGACGATGGGGTCGAGTAACTCGTTTCCGGTAAGAAGTGCAAGGAGTTGTAACGGGCAATGAACCATGTGACACACAACACTATTGTTAATTTTATCTGGGGCATCGCCGCCGACGTTTTGCGCGATGTCTATGTGCGCGGCATCGAGGTTTCGGAAATTGCCGATGAAGAGCTTCTTACGATGGATGAGGACACCGCTGACGCAGACGAAATAATCGACAACGGCACGGAAACGGAGGTCGAAGAATGACTGTTGACCGCCCAACAGAATATCACATCGGGCTTGTTAACGAACTGCGCAAGCTCCCGGTAGAAACGGAGTGGGTCGAATTCAAGCACAACAATTCTGATCCGGAGGAAATCGGTGAATACCTTTCCGGCTTGGCCAATGCCGCTGCGTTATTGGGCAAGGTGAACGCCTATCTTCTATGGGGTGTTGATGACAAAAGCCATAACATCATCGGTACCCGATTCAGGCCGGGGGCCGCCAAGGTGGGTAACGAGGAATTGGAGAGTTGGCTGCTACGATTGCTGGCCCCTAAGATAAACTTTCGATTTTTTGAGTTTGAAATAGATGGAAATCCGGTGGTGTTGCTGGAAATCGGCGCGGCCTTCCGGCATCCGGTTCGTTTCCGCAATCAGGAATTTATCCGGGTCGGCTCCTACAAAAAGAAATTGAAGGATCATCCGGAAAAAGAGCGCGCGCTCTGGCGGGTATTTGATCAGGTTCCCTTTGAACGGGGTATCGCCGCAGAGCATGTCTCCAGTGAGGATGCCCTTAAACTTCTCGACTATCCTGCCTACTTCGACCTTCTGGAACTGCCGTTGCCCGATGGACGGGCGGCCATCCTTGAAGCACTTAAGGAGGATGTGATGATTTTATCCTGCAATGCTGGCGATTGGAATATCACCAACCTTGGCGCGATCCTGTTCGCTAAAAAGCTGGATGCCTTTCCAAGCCTTAAACGCAAGGCCATGCGGGTGATTCAGTATAAAGGCAGGGGACGGAGCGAAACCCTGCGGGAGCAAATCGTGAGCAAGGGATATGCA
>DAIEHU010000319.1 GCA_027353395.1 Desulfobacteraceae bacterium | reverse complement strand
TACTTGTTGTTTGACCTTGTTGGCTTCTACTGAAACTTCCGCATTTCCGGAGGTTGTGTCCGAAATCAGCGTTACGCTGGCCCTGCCTGAAGTATCGGCGGTGCTGATCCGGTATTCCTTGGCGCCGTTCCGGAATGTGCCCAGATTGGTACGAAAAACAACAGACGTATTCTGATACACGGCCGTCCCCACGGAATCGGTCAAGACAGCGGTGATGGGCGTGGATGAAACGCCGTCAGCCGGCAGCGATGTGTCGCCCGCACTGAGGAAAATCGCGGCAGTCACGCCAGGGCCGCTTGCGCCGCCGGGTGTTCCGTTTTCACCGCAGCCGATCAGTACCAATGCAAGAAAACTTACAAGCATCATGTGGAAAGTCATCTTTGCATACGCGTATCTCATGAACCAATCCTTTCAAATCAATTATGTGGGGCGACCCTGAATTTTAATTCTCTGTTTTTACAAGACTTTGCTGGTCAAGCTGTACGATTTTAGGCGTAATGAAAATCATCAATTCCCGCTTCGAGTTATCGGTTGTTTTTGTTTTAAACAACCAGCCGATCATGGGAATGTCTTTCAATATGGGGAATCCGCTTTCATTAACGGTATTGCTGCTTTTGGCGACGCCACCGATAACGATGGTTTCCCCGTCCTCCACCAGAAGTTCGGTGTTGGCATTATTAATAGATGTGGTCCACTCTCCGGTGTTGGGATCCTGGGAAACCAATTCATCTTTTGAAGCGTTAATCTTCATTGACACCCGATGATCGGGAGTCACATGAGGCGTTACATCCAGCGTCAACGCCACATCCTTGAAAGACGTGGATGGCTGTCCATTTTTATCAACGACCTGGTAGGGGACATTAAATCCCTGTTTGATCATGGCAGGCTTATTGTCAAGGGTTAATATTTTGGGCGCGGATATAATCTTGCCGTCGCCTTCCTGTTCCATGGCTTTGAGGGCCGCGTCCAGCACAAATGGAGTTCCCCATGCATCCAGGCGGTTAAAATTAAAATCAAGGATTCCCTGGCCCGGAAGAACGTTGGCCGCTTTATACTGGGTGTTCATGGCCGCGTGGTAGGAATACTGGCCATTCAGATTGCCTTTGTAAATATCATCGCCGCCGGCGCCCCAGGACATGCCGATCTCCCGGTTAAATGAATCATTAATTTCAACAATCCGGGCTTCGATGAGCACCTGGGGAGTAACGCGATCAATCTCACCGATGATTTGTCTTGCCTTGGCGAGCACGGGTCGGGTGTCGGTGATGATAAGCTGATTATTCCGGTTATCAATGGTAAGCTTACCGCGATCCTTGGTCAGAATGTCCTTGACATGCGGCAGGATTTCATTTTGCGCATTGGCGTAATTGATGGGGATATATTCCGTCACCAGGGGCTCCAGGGTTTTCTCCTGCTCCATGCGCTCCTGGATGGCTTTCATCTTTGCCTGCTGGGCTTCTTCCTCTTTTTTCAAAGTATCCGTTTTTGCAATGCGGATGATGTCGTTCTTCTCAACCTTGCCAAGCTGGTTCATTTCCAGGATCAAGTCCAGAACCTGATCCCAGGGAACGGGTTTGTCCAGGGAAATGGTGACTTCGCCGGTTACATCTCTATCCACCGCGTAATTTTTGCCGCTGACCTGCTGTAAAATCTTGAACACATTTTTGATGTCGGTCTGGTAAAAATCCAGCGCGATTTTCTGGCCGGTATACTGTTTATTATCTTTTAATAAATCCGCCAGACGATTATTTTCAGACATTGCCTGCCTTTGGGGCTGGACGGCGGCCTGGGAAACGGTCGCGGCCGGATATGCGGGTACGCATGAAGGCCCGGCGGCATGAGGATTTTCATTTAATGCATTCTGCCAGTCCGGCATTTTGGCGGCGGCCATTGGGCGCGGCGGCAGAGATGACGGGTCAAAATAAAGGGTCAGCACATTTCCGGACTGAACCGGACGGTAGGGAACCATCTCGCGAAGGTCAATGAGGATATCGGTCGCTTTGGCCGCATCTCCGGCCTGAACCGGGTTGATCCGGTCAATGGCGCTTTCAAAACGGGTGGTGATCAGGGGCCGGTTGCGGCGGAATTCCGGCAGCCGGGTATTGTATAGCCGGACCTTCAATCTCCGATCCCCGATTTTTTGGATATCGAACGCCGCCGGATGCGAAGTTCCAAGGATAACCATCGACTTTCCATCATTCTGGCTTGAAAAATCAATTTTTGTAATGGTTGACGGTTTGCCTGAAACGACCGAAGATGTACTTTGGGTAAATGTCGGTGCGCTTTTTGAAACTGAACCGCTCATCATGGGCCTGGCGGCGGGATTTGGCGGGGACGTAACCCGGGCCGGATTTTTCGCCATATCACTGGCGGCGGTGATTTCCTCTTCATGGGTAAAAACGATTTCCAGATCATCGCCGTTTTTTATCACTTCATAGGGCAGATCCAGGTTCAGGCCGATTTCCAGCCGGACATTCTTCTGATCCGGAGACAGGGACGGGGTGATATTCCGGATGGTCCGGTTGTCCGGCGTGTATTCGGAAGCCAGTTTCCCCAGCGATGTTTCCGGAAACAGCAGAATCAGGCCCAGCGGGTCATGCTGCTTCACCGATGTATAGCCGAGCCCGCCCGTGGCTTTGATGATCACCTTGTCCGCCGTCGGCGTCGACACGGTTTGAATGTCGGTAATGGTCTTTTGACCGGCTGTCAGGGCCGCTGGTTCCATGGGCGCTTCTTTGTCCGCCGGTGTGGACGCACAGCCCGCGGCGAACATGGCCAAAAGGAGCGCTAAAAATAACATGCCAAGCGGCCGACCGAATTTTCTTTCCCCTATCATGTGACTACAATCATACATGTTCTGCTCTCCAGGTTATGGCTGAAGTTTCAATTCTCTTTCAACTACGGTAATTTTTCCAAAAACATCCAGGGCTTTTTCCGAGACCGTAATCCGGTCTTTTAATATTTTGGAAACCTGCCCCCCTTTATTGCCGATATA
>DAIEHU010000318.1 GCA_027353395.1 Desulfobacteraceae bacterium | reverse complement strand
CCTCGAGCGCGGCGATGAACCGCCGGGTGGAAATCCGGATTACACCCATAGGGCAAAGATAACCGGATGCCAGTTGAGACGTGTTAATGCATGGGGTGAGGATGAAAATTATCAGCATCGTCGGGAGCCCCCGGGGAAAAAGAAGCAATACCGGGCGGCTTTTGGAAGAAGTGTTGAAAGGCGCGCGCCATGCCGGGGCGGCCAATGAAACAATTCTGCTTAAAACGGATTCCGTGCGGCCTTGCCTGGGGTGCGACAAATGCCATAAGACCGGACGCTGCCCCCAAAAAGATGAATTCGAAAGCGTCAAAGGAAAAATTCTTTCCGCCGACGCTCTGGTTCTTGCCAGCCCCAATTATATTTTCAATGTCAGCGCCCAGATGAAGGCGTTCATGGACCGCTGTTGCGGGATTCTGCACTGCCTGGCGTTTGAAGGAAAATACGGCGCGGCAATTGTCACATCCGGGGGCGGAGACGAAAAACCCATCACCACTTACATGAACCATTTCCTCATCGCCACCGGCATTTCGCCGGTGGGCGACTTGGGGGTGACAATGGGGAATCTCGTGAATGAAGAGTTTACGGATGAAATACAAGGGCAGGCATTCGCCTTGGGCGAAAGGCTGGTCAGGGCGTGGAAAGGCCAGAAACGCAGCAAAATCGTGGACAAAAAAATAGCAGCGTTTAAGGCCCGCATGGAATGGCTGATCTCATACCGGAAACAGGACTGGCCTTATGAATATGACTACTGGCGGAGCCACCGGGGCTTGAAATAAATATATCCGTTACGTCTCTTCGAGCAGTAAATCCCGCAGACGTTCGCTTAAGAACATGATGGATTCGATGTCCAGGTGATCCGTGACCGTTTCGTCAAACGACAGTTTCACCTGGGCCTCCAAATCTTCCGCAATATCTCCATCCCAGAACATGAGCATGACCGGCACCCGGGGCAGCGGCTGAAATAGCATGGCCACGTCGCTTCCGGGGAAATCCTCTCGCCGGTTCTGGCCGCAAATGGCTAAGGCGGCTGCCGCCAGCGCATCGGCCCGGCCTTTGAACCGTTCGATAAGCGGCTTTTCAATGTGCAGGGTCATGGATTTTATTTTGGACACGGTGTTGGGAAATTCCACGAAATTGCGCCAATTGCCGGTGGGCAGCGATCTGCCTCCCTGGGCCAGATGGTTGTAGATAAATACCTGTTCCCACCGGGTCAGTTCAGTCCCGTCGGTTGCCGTTACCCTGTCTGGAAAAATAACGATATGCCCATTAAAATAGGGCAGTTCCAGGCCCGTCTGGTCATTTTTTTCAACAAGCCTGCCCCCGATGCGCTCTGGCAGGTCTTCAATCTTCATGGATGCGGATTTCTCCTTCGCCCATTGCAGGGCGTCCCTCGCCATGTCCCGCTTCAGCCATTTTCCGGTCTTGTATTGCGCGTCGAGTTCCTTTTCACACGCCGCCACCACATCGGGGGCCAGATGCGGACAATTTCTGATGGGATGCATTTCCGACACCACCATGCTGGCGAACGCCATGCAGGTGGGAAAACCGCAGTCTTTGCAATTGGTTTTGGGAAGAATATCCCGGTAAAGGTCGATGACGGAAAGGGGCATGATCAAATTTCCTTTTTTTTATTGGAGTTAAACTGTAAAAACAATAAACCCCTCTGCGTCTCAGCGGGAGAAGAAGAATGTCTCGCGCGGAGGCGCGGAGAAACAATTGAAATGCATCTTTATGAAAATTTTTGTTAAAGTAATAATGATTGTTCAATTTGTCCAAAACAAAAATTTGATGCCATGCATTATAAGGAGATTCCATGCCCCGCCGGATCATTGATTTGTCGAAACCCATCCTTTATTCCAAGCAAGATCCTCTGTTTATGCGGGTAAAAATCCGGCATAAATCCCACCGGTTCGGCGGCTGGCTGATCCGGGCATTTGGCTTGCCGGCCCGTCTGTTCCCGGAAAACTTCATCGGGTGGGCGGACGACACCATCACCCGCATGGGGGTGCATTCCACCACCCACTTGGACGCGCCCTGGCATTACGGCCCATTATCCGGCGGGAAACCCGCCAAAACCATTGATGAAATTCCCCTGGAATGGTGCTTTTCGGATGGGGTGATGGTGGACATGACACACAAGCCCGATCATGATTCCATTACCGTCGCTGACATTGTTGCTGATCTTGAAAAAACCGGCGCAAAAATTGTCCCTGGAACCATTGTGCTGATTCGCACGGGCCGGGACCGGTATATGGGAACCAAAGATTACTGGCTGAAAGGCACGGGCATGAGTCCGGAGGCAACGGAATGGCTCATCGGCCAAGGCGTTAAAGTGATGGGGATCGACCAGTGGGGATGGGACACGCCGTTGAAAGACCAGATTGCGAAATCGAAAAAAGATAATGATTCTGAAGTGTTCTGGGCCGCCCATCGGGTGGGGCTTAAGAAAGAATACTGTCATATTGAGCAGCTCGTCAACTTGGGCAGCCTGCCGCCGTCGGGATTTATGGTGTCGGTGCTGCCGCTCAAAATCGTGGGCGCGTCCGCGGCCCCGGCACGGGTGGTGGCTATACTGGAGGAAGGATAAAATTGATGAAAAACGAGGATAGCTTCATATAAATTCTTTTATTTATCTGTATTTTTTGATAATTAAAATTTTCATCAAAGGGTAATAAAAAAACCGCCGCCGCCATTTTCATAAAAAATTTCCGGCAAAGGAATTTCTCCGAATTCAAACACGAAAAAGGAAGACATCATGGTTACCTTCAAGGAGAAACAGGAATTGAAAAACCAGCTTGTTGACAGCCTCAAAGGTGAAATGGGTGTCCGGAAAGTGGTTGTTTTCGGGTCATTTTTAAGTTCGGATAATCCACGGGACATGGATGTGGCCGTATTCCAGGACAGCACCGAGGGCTATATTCCCCTTGCGATGAAATACCGAAAAATGACCCGCGCTGTTTCCAAAAAAATTTCCATCGATATTTTCCCCATCCGCCCGGATGCCGTTACCTCATCCA
>DAIEHU010000317.1 GCA_027353395.1 Desulfobacteraceae bacterium | reverse complement strand
AAACCACATACTTGATTTTCAGCCGTTCCGCCGCATTAAAATCATTGATGCCCAGGGCGTCCGACATGCCGATGGGCAGTGAAGTGGAACGGCCCAGGGGCGCGATGATTTTTTTGAGTTCCGTGTCAAAGCTTAAAAACACATCCACCACCCGCTGGGCCACGTCTTCCGGGTCCAGACGGCGGTAAAGCCGGGGATCCTGGGACGTGATGCCCTTGGGGCAAAGGCCCACATTACAGATGTTGCACCGGTCGGTTTCGGACCCCAGACAGCCGGCGGCTGCCTGCATGAGGTATTTTCCAACCTGCACGCCGCTTGCGCCCAGCATGATCAGGGCCGCCGCATTGGCCGCCAGATTTCCGGTTTTGCCCACTCCGCCTCCGGCGAACAGAGGGATTTCATTCTGTTTGCCTAAAGCAGCCAGATTGAGGTAGCAATCCCGGATATTGCTGGCGATGGGATGTCCCATGCTGTTCATGGACACGTCATAGGCCGCACCCGTGCCCCCGTCTTCGCCGTCGATGGCAAGCCCTGCGGCGAACCCGTTCCGGGTCAGGTTGTTCAGAACCGCCAGGGCTGTGGATGTAGCGGATATTTTTGGATATACCGGCACCCTGAATCCCCACGCCATGGACATGGACTGAATCATTTTGGCCACGGATTCCTCAATGGAATACTGGGTCTGATGGGTGGGAGGGCTGGGCAGACTGACCCCTGCCGGCACCCCGCGGATGGCGGCGATAAGCTGGTTCACCTTGTTCCACATCAAAAGCCCGCCGTCGCCGGGTTTCGCGCCCTGGCCGTATTTGATTTCGATGGCGCATGGGTCAACTTTCATTTCCGGTATGGCGTGAATGATTTCATCCCATCCGAAATAGCCGGAAGCGATCTGCAAAATCACATACTGGAGAAACCGGCTCCGGAGCAGGCGCGGCGGACACCCGCCCTCGCCGGTGCACATGCGGACCGGCATTTTCAGTTCCTCATTGAGATACGCCACGCCCATCTGAAGCCCCTCCCACATGGTCGGGGACAGCGCGCCAAACGACATGCCGCCGATAATGAGGGGATAAATTTCCCGCACGGGCGGCACCCATCCATTTTCATTGTAAAGTCTAAGGCTGTCTTCCGGCGGCAGCACTCTTCCCAGGAGGGTCCGCACTTCAAACTCATGGCGGCCCGCATCCAGGGCAGGATCCGTAAGCATGGAAATCCGCAAAAACTTAATCTGATCGAGAATTCCGCCCGGCACATTCCGGCGACCGCCCCGGCGGCGGGGCTGCCCGCCCTGGTTGATGTGAAAGGGCAGCTTGGGGGCCTCATCGGTCCGCCTGGGCATGACAGCGTCATTGGGGCATACCAGGGTGCACATGGCGCAACCCACACATGCATGGGCCGGGTCCGTCTTTTGCCGGATGCCGTGATAGACTTTAAAAACGCTTGAGGCGGAACCATTTAAACCCAAGGCGGTTTCCACGGTTCGTTTGCGGAAAACGGAAAGTTCAATGGCCTGAACCGGGCACACGGACGTGCAGCTTCCGCAAAGCGTGCATTTGTCCTTGTTCCAGTCAATCTGCCAGGGCAGATCCTTGATGCTTAATGTTGACGGGGTAATGGGTCTGTTTGACGGCATATCCGTATCTCCTTCCGGTCCGGCCCCACAATGGCCGTATCCAGATGCATGGGTTGAAAATCATTGCGTTTATCCCGGTCCGGAATCACCGCATCCAGGCCGCAAATTTCCGAAGAAAATGCGAATTGTCCGGGTTTTCCGCCCACCACGCCGGGCCTCAGTTTTTTACGGTCCTGAACCATAAACAGGGAATGGTCCATCAGGCTTCCGATGACGCAGTTGGGACCGTCGATGATCATCCGGCGGCAGCTTTGCTTGAGTTGCTTCAGAAACGCCGCATCCGGATGTGTCTCCAGGTCTTTCCCCTGAAGCGGCGTAATGATGTGTTTGTAAGCTTCAATACCCAGCCCTAACCGCATCTGGCTGTAGTGCAGAATATGGGTGAACACTTCCGAATCCGACTGAAATCCCATGTAACCGGGAAACCCCCTGGACATGAGAAATTCCTTGATGGGCACGAAGGCGGTGTTTTCCCCGTTGGTCATGGTTGACAGGCCTTCCAGAAAAAATGGATGGCACGCATAGAGGTTGATTGCGTAATTGGTGTTCTGGCGTCCCTGGGCCATGATCACCCGCGCCTTCAGGTCTTCCCGGTCAAGATGCAGGTATTTGCCAATAGTTAGCGGATCGCCGATTTCCTTGACCATGATCACATCCGGCCAGAAGGAAAACACAATCATGTCCTGCTGTTCCTGCCCCAGTTCCCGGAGCTGAAGCCGGATGGTCATGAGCTCCCGCCCCAGTTCCGCAAAACTCCGCCCTTCCCATTCCTCCGGGTATTCATAGGCCCGGATGAGATACACGTCCCGGCGGGGCACACCTTCCGGCGCGGTTTTCGGCAGTTTAAACGAAATCTTGTATTTGGTCATGAAGCCTAAGTTCATCATATAGGCGTCCAGGCGCTTAATGCCGTCCTTGGTGAAAATTCCCGAAAGAATCGGCGCGTCTTTCATCTCGTCAAACGGACCGCCCAGATCCCGCAGAAACAGGCCCACCCCGGATCCGTCATGGCCTTCGCGCATAACATCCAGCGCATTCAGCGCAACAATGGGGGACGCCGGCGTGTCAGAGGTCATCGCAAATAAACGGCACATCGGTTAATTATTCCTTGAATAAAGATTATCAAAAATAAGACTTGTCAAAATAACTCACGGTCTTTTTCTCCGGCTTTTAATATTTAGCAAATTTAATGCCAATGTCATACAAATTTTAACTCATGGGAATTTATTTGCTTATATAAAAAACCGCTATCAAAAAATCGATAAATTTTACAAAATTGTAATATCTGACGTCCCAAACACGACAAAATTGTTAAACCGGTCCGCTGTCACCAGCGGCGCACCAGATTGATTGGCACCGGGCGCAATATCTTTCTTGAAATATCCGA
>DAIEHU010000316.1 GCA_027353395.1 Desulfobacteraceae bacterium | reverse complement strand
CAAAGGCCAAACGGAATGTTTTTCTTTGCCTTGATTAGGCTACTTTTCATATGTTTTTTCCAGCAACAGGGTTTTCTTTACCTCCCGCTCCAGGGTATTGGGTTTAAGCCAGGTGATGGCAGGCTTGACTTTTAAAAGCTTGTGCATTCTTTCCTGGATATGCTTTTCAAGGGCGGGCAGGCCGTCTTCCCGGATGTTTTCACCATGCTCTATTTTGATCTTCAGTGGCGGCACTACCCGGGGGGGCGGTTCATCGAGCACGATTCTGAATGCGCCCGTCAATTGTTCCGGAAAGGAATGGATCACTCCCTCAATGGCCGCCGGATAGACCGGCACGCCTTTGACTTTCAGCATGTCATCGGCCCGGCCGATGATTTTGTACCGAAAACCGGAAAACCCGCAGGGGCAGGGTTCCGTAAACACTTGGTGAATATCCATCATGGTAAAGCGCATGTCAAACCAGACCGCGGCTTCCGGATGAAGGGAGGTGCCCACCATGATACCCGTCGCCCCTTGTTCCATGGGTACCGGTTTTTTGGTTTCCGGGTCAATGAGCTCATAATAGGCATAATCATCGGCCAGCCAGTGCATTCCCTGATATACCGGATAATCACACGAACACCCGTACCCGCCCCCCAAATCAAAGACTTTCGCGCCATACTCATCTTCAAGGCGTTTGCGCACTTCGGGGATTCCCGCGCCCGGCTCAGCCCCCAGCATGAGAATCCTGATACCGAGATCTTTTATCGGATGCATCAGGATTTCCGGGCATTTTTCAATCAAATGAAGCGCCAGAGAGGGCGTTCCGCTGAATACATTGACGTTGAACAATTTCATGAACTGAAGAATTTTTTCAGTACCTGCTTCCGCTCCGATGGGAACCATTGTGATTCCCGGATAATCCTGAAACCAGAGGATCTGGGGGGTTCCCGCAGCATGCATGGAGAGGCCGAAACAAAGACCGATCCGGTCGCCCGGACGGAGTCCCATGCGCCAGGCAGCCCGGGACATGATCTCCCGTGCGTCCGCAAGGGATCCACGAAAATTGGGATAGGGCGTGGGGATGCCGGTGGTGCCGGAAGTTGTGGTGAGCAGATACAGGTCCTTCATCCGCTTTTCACCGAAAATATGGGTCATGATCTTGTTCATGTCAAAACCGACCTCCGCGATAACCCCGCGTATCTCATCCTGTCCGGCGGCCGGAAGGGCTTCGGCGAAATCTTCAAAGCTTCTGATGTCTTGAGGTTTAACGCCTGCCGTTTCAAAACGCTTCCGGTTGTAGGGGGTGTTTTCATACTGCCAGATGAGGGCCTCCTGAAGTTTTTTGAACTGCAATTGCCGCATCTTTGGCGTATTCAGCTCAGGCTCCATGTCCATATTCCAGTATTTTTTCTCGATATGTCCCATTTCTCCCCCCTATTTTTTAAAAATATGAAGCGCCATAGCCGCCGCATCCACCCCCAGAATTCCGCCGCCATTGTGGGTCATGCCGATTCTGGGGTTATCCGTCTGGCGTTTTCCCGCCTTTCCCCGCAACTGGAGAACGATTTCATGCACCTGCCCCATACCGGTGGCGCCGATGGGATGCCCTTTGGACGCCAGCCCGCCAGAAGTGTTTACCGGCAGCTTCCCGTTGACCTCAAAATATCCGTTATCAATCCAGTGCGGCGCTTCCTCGCCTGGACACAATCCCAGCTCAATGAGGGTGATGATTTCCGAAGGCGAGGTCGCGTCGTGGACTTCAATCACGTCCACTTCTTCCGGGCCGATGCCGGCCGCTTGAAATGCCTTTGGCCCCAGACGCCGGGTCAGGGTATCGTCCATGTCGGTGGACGGTTTTCCGCTGCCCAAAACGGATGCCTCAATCCAAATAGGGGCCTGAGTAAACCGTGCGGCTATTTTTTTGGAGCAAATAATTGCCGCAGCCGCGCCGTCGCCAATAGGGGAACACATCATCCGAGTCAGGGGATACGCAACATCACCCGACTGAAGCACTTCGTCGATGGTTACTTCCTTCTGGTACTGGGCATTGGGGTTGTTTGCGCCATTTTTATGGCTCTTGGCCGTGATTTTAGCGAAATGCGTCTGAGTGAGTCCATACTTTTCCATGTATCGCCGGGTATAATAGGCATACATATCCATAAAAATACTGCGGGTTTTGCCGCTGCCCTCAGACAGGATGCTGTCGCCCGAGCCTTGGGTTTTCTGGAAATCTTCCAGAAATTTCATAATGACTTCAATGTCCACAGCACTTCCCAGCGCCATATACGATTTGAGTTTATCCTTATCGTAAAGCTTTTCAAACCCTGCCACCAGAACGCAGTCATAAAGACCGGCCTTAACCGCCGTCCAGCCCAGATGAAGGGCCGTTGAGGAACTGGCGCAGGCGTTTTCCGCATTGACCATGGGAATCCCTTCTATTCCCATGGCGGACAGCGTCACCTGCGCCTTGATCATCTCCTGTCCGGTCATGATGCCGGGAGCGCCGCTGCCTACGTAAGCTGCTTCAATGTCTTTGATCGCAATTCCCGCATCGGAAATGGCCTTTTCAACCGATTCCCGGACCAGATCCTTGATCCCTTTTTCCGGAAATTTTCCAAACCGCGTCATGCCAACGCCGATAATCGCTGCATCGCCCATGGACTTCTCCTGTTTTATGCAAATTAATTGAGAGGTTCAAATCCGCCTGCTGTATGCATAAACCATAATTGACCATATAGTCAATAAAATTTTCTAACTTAGTTAAACCATGTGGCTTAAGCCCATAATTCGCCTGAAAATAATGAATAGTTAGTGTACAATTTTACTTCTGCAAGGATCGGTCGAAGAATTTTCAGACAGGAGGCGAGCGCTTTATTTTTGGTTATTTATAAGGCCAGAAATCAACACGCTGAGAATATGATCCCATATATCAGCCTGGGTAACGGCCTGATCCAGATCCTTGAGGTAATACATGTTCTCGATGATTCCGATCATCATGGTCGCCGCGACTTGCGCGTCCACCGGCCGAAAAAGTCCTTCACCAATCCCTTTTTCGA
>DAIEHU010000315.1 GCA_027353395.1 Desulfobacteraceae bacterium | reverse complement strand
GCTCTGCCATGCAATATCATATTACTGGACCGGGAAGAGCTGAAACCCGGCGAAACGGCATTTGTCCAGCTTCGACTGGATACACCGGTCGCCTGCGTGAAGGATGACCGGTTTGTCATTCGCGGCTATTCTCCAGTGCGGACCCTTGGCGGCGGCCGGATATTAAACCCGGCGCCAAACAAACACAAACGCTTTAAACCGGAAATAACCGCCCATCTGCAGGAATTGGCCACGGGAAACGATGAGACGCTGATCTCCATCCATGCGCTGGATGCCGGGTATGCCGAACTCTCCTATGCGGATCTGCCGGTTCTGACCAATCTCTCAGGCAAACAACTGGATAAAGCGCTGCAATCCCTGTTGTCGCAACAAAAACTCATTCAGACGGACAAAGAAAATAAACGCTATATTCATCAACAAACACTTCTCTCCTTCCAAGAAAAGGCAACGGGAATTTTGAAATCCTATCATACGGATCACCCTTTGAAAGCCGGGATGCCCAAAGGAGAGCTTAATTCCAAGTTCCCGCCTGAATTATGCGGCAAGCTGTTTAACCAGATGCTCCATATCATGACAAAAGCTGGTTTGGCGACCCTGACGGATAACGACATCCGCCTGCCGGATCATAAAGTCACACTCAAGGCGGATCAATCTGATATTAAACAAAAAATAACCCATGCCTATGCTAACAGCGGCCTTCAACCGCCCTATTTCTCGGAGCTGGCGAAAACGCTCAACCTGGATCCGAAAGAAGCCAAAAATGTTCTGATGCTGCTGCAAAACGAGGGGGGGGTGATTAAGGTCAAGGAAGATCTCTTGTTCCATAAAGAAGCCGTCCTGGATATCCGGCAACGGCTGATTGACCACCTCAAATCCAATGGAGAAATCAACGCGGCCCAATTTAAAGAGATGACAGGCGCTTCAAGAAAGTATACAATCCCCCTGCTCGAATATTTTGACGGCGAGAACCTGACGATTCGTATCGGGGATACCCGAAAACTCAGAAAAAAAATATAAAAACAGATAGTTAATAATTATTCCGGGCGATCTGATCCGGATAAGCAATCGGAGGAAGAAAAAAATGGAACAATCGCCACATAACAGTCATCCGGAAGATAACAACCAACCGGCCAGCCACGGAACTGACTTCCATTTTTTTGTATGGGTGCGGATTGTCGGCGCCATTGTGCTTGCCTGCGCCTTAATCTGGGGAGTCATGAAAGTAATTGATTTTGTTCATCCTTCACATAATCAACAAACGGCGGAGAATCAGCAGCCGCCGGAAATAATACATCCATCCGGATTAAATCAGAATACCGCGGATTCCGGAAACGCCTCAGGAAACGATGCACTGACACATGGCGCAGCCACGCCGCTTGCGGATCAACCTTCCGGGACGGAAAATACCTCTCATGGCCCGTCGAAAAGCGCAACCGCTGATTCATCCGGCACGGCCAAGGGGCCATCTGAATTTAACGGACCTCCTGGCGTTGCATTTGTCACCGCGCTCATCGAACCCATGCAGCATGAATTAAACCAGCGTTTCTGGGGGTGGCGGCCCAACGATCTGATTCAATTCACCGATGATGTGAACGAATACCAGCTCGGCGTTCTGGAAGTCACCCGCCGCGCGGCAAGAGTGTTGACGGACAATATTTCCAGAACCGGAGCGACAGCGGCCATCAATCCGCACCTGGAACGCGCCATGAATGCTTTTATGATCCGCGCGGATCGGTATTTGTGGCCTTCAGCGGAAAGCCAGTATAAAGAAGCCATTAATAATTTGAACCGTTATAAAGAGATGCTCATTAAACACGAAACAACGTTCTACACCCGCACGGACAATTTAGTCCCGTTGTTAAAAGCCATGCAGGAACTTGTGGGCAGTTGCGATGAAAATTTAGTAAAAAGCCATGAAGAAAACGGCGCACCTGTCAGCACGTTTCAGGCCGACAATTATTATTATTACGCCAAGGGCGTGGCCAGCGCCCTTCTGCCCCTTCTGGAGGCGATACAGCACGATTTCAAGCAGGTGCTCGTCACCCGGAACGCCGAAGAAATCATGGAAGACGCCATTAAATCCTGCCGCGAGGCATCGCAGCTCAAACCCTGGCTGTTCGTGACGGAATCCAACTTAAACGGCATTTTCGCCAACCACCGGGCCAATATGGCGGCCCATATCAGCCATACCCGTTTTTATCTTGGGCTTATGGCGGAATCGTTATCCATATAAAAAAAACGGCTGGCACCGCGTTCCGGTTAATCCGGCAGCCATAGACTTATATCATATCGATAAACCGGGACGCGATACCGTCTGAAAACAACATTCCCCTGCGGGTCAACCGGCAGCAGCCGTTTGCGACTTCAAGACATGAAAGGGATACATATTCATTCAGCAGCGGGCCGAACAAGGTTTTAAAATCCACATCAAACCGGTCCTCAAATATGGCGATATGGATACCGTCCACGCATCGCAGCCGCAGATAAACCGTTTCCATCATCAATTGATGGCGTTCCAGACATTCGGCTCCATCCGCCGTCGGCTGATTCGACCGGATTCGCTGTAAATATGCGTCCACCGATCGGATATTCCAGCTCCGGCGACCCTCAACAAATGAATGGGCCGAAGGCCCCAGGCCGATATACGGCGCATGAATCCAGTATTTTTGATTAGGCCGGGACCGGGTCGCGGTTGAGGTTGAAAAATTGGACACCTCATATTGCGGAAAGCCCCTCTCCGCCAGATATCCCGCCGTAACATCATACAATACAGCCACCGCCCCTTCCGGAAGCGCTTTAAACCGGCCTTCTTTCAAATCACGCGTCAAACGTGCGCCAGGTTCATAGGTCAACATGTAGCAGGAAAGGTGTTCAGGGCGCAAATCAACCGCGGTCTGCAAATCCATCCGCCACTGGCGCACGGACTGGCCTGGCAACCCGTAGATCAGGTCCAGACCGATATTATCAAAACCGGCGGATCTTGCCTCCCCAACAGTTTGAACCGCCTGGGCCGCTGAATGAATCCGGGAAAGAAATGCAAGGGATGAAT
>DAIEHU010000314.1 GCA_027353395.1 Desulfobacteraceae bacterium | reverse complement strand
TTTTCTTTCCAGTTTCCCGGTCCCCATTCCGGCCGCTGAAACACCTCGTCCGGCGGCATCAAGTGCTGATTGGCATAGACCAGACTGCCGCCGCCCACGCCGCCGCCGTGAAAAATGAGAGCGTGCTTCAGCCACGTGAGCATCTGGTAACCGTAACAGCCGAGGACCGGAAGCCAGAGATTTTTCCGGATATTCCAGTTGGTCTTGGGAAAGTCTTCCGTGTTCCAGCGCTTGCCTTTTTCAAGCACGGCGACTTTATAGCCTTTTTCCGCCAGCCGAAGTGCGGACACGCTCCCGCCGAAACCCGAACCGATAACGATAAAATCATAGTCAAAAGAAGAATTGTTGTTCATGCGTCCCCCAGAGCGGTTATTTTCGGCCTTTTTGGTTGCGGGTATCTTTTTTGTATTCGTTTAATATGTAATATGCCTGTTTTTTCAGAGGCGCGACTTTCGAACTGGTAAAAAGAAACGTCGCGACACCATATATCAGTACCGCCAAAGACCCGAATATGACCTGGGTCATCACCCAGAAAAATTCGTACCCTTTGAAATAAACCGTCGCAATCAACACCACGATGACAATAGAACATCCGACAAATCCAATAATTCCGTTAATGACGGGAAACTTCTTCAGGGCGTCAATCGTATCGTTTAACTGTCTCACGGTTATTTGTGGGGACAGGTTCACACCGATCACATTTTCATTGATTGGGTGTAAGGCCTTTAAACACAAAGATCTTATCAGGCCCGGAAGGACTATTTGCCCGGTCATGCAAATAGCAGACATGACTCCGATAATACTAACAATTGTTATAAAAAGATCCATATGTTGATCGGCCATGACAATATAATCCAGCAGGATTCCGAAAAAAGCCGCAACCCCAGCCCAAAGAAACATGGAAGCGCCAACCGCAACGGTAAAACATGATTTCTTTGAGATTGATTCAAGCAGACTCATTTTGTTCTCCTTTTTGTTTGTGGGTGAATCATACATTCAACATAAACAGCAGCTTTCTGTTTTTTTCACCGGAATCTACGAGCATTGCATCCGGTATCTGCTCCAGTGCCGATTTTCCGCCGGCAAAGGTTTCGATCATTTCAAGTCCCCGGCTGATGTGGGCGTTAAAGACTTCCACAGGCATCATTTCACCGTGGCACCGGGTATAGGAATAGATGCAGAGATGTTCCTTCTTCATGGCTTCAGCCAGGTGGAAGGCCTCGCGAAGCAGTTCATGCGCCCGCCGGACCATTTTTCCGGTTTTCCGGGGGAAAAAATCCCACAACGCCACTGCGAAACAGTAATAAATCGTGGGCCGATAAGCGCTCAAGGTTACGGATTCCCGGTGAATTTTAAAAATTTTTTCTAAAATAACATGCAAAACCTCAAATCTTGCTGTTTCATCCAATTCGTCCCGCAGCCATCCCAATGCAGCAAACGCATCCAGGGCCGGCTGGACCACCTCCGGGGAATAACCTGTCAATAAATGCTCCGGAATCACGAACACGCCTTCATCGCTTTTCAGTATCCGGCGGATGATGCGAGCGCAAGCCACCAGAAAAAGCGAGCGGATGCCGGTGGGAGAAACCGCAAGTCCTTTTTCAAACAGGGTTTCCGATTCATCGAGCAGATCGAAAACATCCGCTTTCGTCAAATCAGCTTCCGGAATGACAAATCTTCCGCCATGTTCCCGGAGCAGCCGGAAGATCACCATTGCATGGGTCAGCTTGATGACCGCGTATTCGTCGTAATAGTCTTCGTTCAATGCCCGGCAATTTTTCTCAATATAAAGCGCTTCTTCCTCCGCCCGGTGAAAGTGCAGCCGCGCTTTTGCGTAATCTCCTGAATCCACGGCAAGACACCGGTAAATCATCATCCGGAAGCTCCGGGCGTACAGGTTAAAAGGATAAATGCTGATGATAATCCGGAGTATCTCGTTCGCCTCCCAATAGCGGCGCTTGTAATAAAGCGTTTTGGCGATTTCAATGCCGAGAATGGTATTATGGGGTGATTTTAAATAAATCGTCACCGCATTGGGTTGATACTGGCCGATCTCTTCATGGGTAATTTCATCAGAAAACCAGAGCAGCCGCGTCAACACAAGGCCTGCCGCTTCAGTATCCTGAAGAATGGGGTCATGGAGCAGCCGAGGGATGAAATCCCAGTAAATCAGGCTCCACAACCCAGTAATCCACCAGATGTATAATATTTCGCCATTATAAAGGACAGCCTGCTTGGGCGTCTGATTGAACATGGCCCGGATATCATTGATCAATACGCACTGACGGGCGAAATCAGTCATGCGGATCACCGGGTCTCCGGGAAGCTTGACATTCAGGGCCGGCAGAAGGTACGTGTCGATGCTTGCATAATCTCCAGCGGCGATGCCGATGGACATGAAGCGTTTTTGCGTGAAAAATGGAGACAATGACCAGCGCATGGCGATCTGGTGGGCCACGGCAATGGCGTTCCGGATGCTCTGCTGATAGGAAGAAGGATTGCTGACACCCTGCTCCATCGGAAAGTCCACATACAGGGTGGTCAGATCGAAGGACCGCACGGTTCCCCAGTTGCCGAAAGGAAACCGCGGGATGCCGTCTTTGATGCATGCTTTGAGCTCGCGGCGCATCCAGTCGACAATTTCATGGCCAATAACGTCTCCCCGGCTGGACAGTGAAAATGCGATCCGAACGCCTTCCCGGAAATATAAAGCCACCGGCTCCTGACGGCAGAGCTTCGTCAGGGACAGGTAATTCCAGGAAGGCCCCAGATAAGACCGTTCATGTCCTATCCAGAAAGCAAGGGAACGCAGGGTGTTGCGCTTCCGCGAGGTATCGACAGCCTCCCGCTTCAACCGGCTGATCATGGTGTTGCTGACTTCCGGAAGATCGACGGCGGAAGCGTGGATCAGCGCATTTACCCGTTGGATCAGCCCCCGGACCGAAAAATGAACCCGCAACCAATCCTTCCGGGATTCAAAAATATTTTCAATGGTCAAATCCTCCGGGAGAATGCATTCTTCGGCTGTTCGCTCATGAGACCTTATGAATTTCCGGAACACGGATTCATCGACGTCATCCGCCA
>DAIEHU010000313.1 GCA_027353395.1 Desulfobacteraceae bacterium | reverse complement strand
CCGAAATGATATTCTGGATGGTGCGGACGGCGATATCCGGCCGGGATACGGTTAAAAACGTGCCGCAACACCGGGTCGCGCTGTTCCAGCGCAAGGTTTCCGCCCCCAGCGACCCAAGCAGCTTTTCCATTAAGCCGTAAAAGTTTTTTTCATGCCGCATGACCGGCGGCCGTGATAACATGCAGCCATAGTAACACGCCACCTTGAGGCCTTTCAGTCCGGTTTTATAGGCGTTAAACGCGCCTTTATCCGCCATTCCCGACACCAGGTCAAAAAAAGTCACGATCTGGAGTTCCGGATCAAACTTTCGCCCCCACATCTGTGCGTATCGCCGCCGGGCCGGTTTATTTTCAGCAAGCGCCATATGGGTCAGCTTCAACCGGAGAAAACAACTCGGGCAGGCCACCAGTAAAGGGATCCCTTTTGGCGCAAGCGACAGATTCCGTGCGGGAAGCCATTCGGCGAGATAATGGTCCGTGCTGTGGGCGGATGAGGAACCGCAGCAGTTCCAGTCGATGAGTTCGTTCAGTTGAATTCCAAAGCGTTCAAAAAAAATATGAAGGGAATGGCCATTTTCTTTGGCGGTGGTCGCCAGGGAACAGCCCGGGAAATAGGCAAATTCACGAAACGGATCAATCATGAGGTGCCTCCCGGCTTAATTTGAAAAGTTGCTGTATCACGGACAGATGATCCACACGTGACGGCATCAAATCCAGTTTACGTTTTTGCAGCATTTTCAGCCCCACGTCCATATCGGAAAACCAGTCTTTTTTTGACAGCTTGTACCGCATCATGATTTCAAGTTTATGGGTGCGGCCATGCCGGCGGATGGAATTCATCACTTCCCTGTGAAAATCAAGGACATGCGGTTCCGCCGCCGGTACGCCTTCCTTCATCGCCGTTTGCCGGAGCGCGTCCATGACCGCGGCCATGTCAATGGCCTGGGGGCACTGGGTGGAGCAGGTATTGCATCCCACGCATATCCAGATGGCGGATGACGTGAGCGCCGCCTGTTTCATTCCCAGTTGCACCAGCCGGATGATCTGGTTTGGGAAATAATTCATATATTCTGAAAACGGGCAGCCGCCGGAGCAGGTTTTGCAGTGCCAGCACAGGTGAATATTCACCCCGGACCGGCGGATGATTTCCTTGGCGAAATCGGCGGAATTCGGATCGAATTGGATGATGTCGTTATTATTATAACTCGAGTTCATGGATTTTTATATTCACTTTCAATTATTGGAGATGGATGGTTTTTCGCCATCATTGCGGATGCTGTCGCAGCCATCCTATGTGTCATATAATGGGATTTCATTGACTTAAGTCAAGCCGGTTTAATTTTTTCAAAGCAGAAGGGCCGGATTTACCTGGATGCCAGATATCTTTCGATACGCCGCATGCCTTCCTCAATATTTTCCATGGAATTGGCATAGGAGAATCGCAGGTAGCCTTCGCCGTTTTTACCGAAATCAATGCCCGGAGTGACGCCCACACGGGCTTTCTCAAGGATGTCAAAGGCCAGCGCGTATGAATTTTTACTGATGTGCCGGGCATTTGCGAATATATAGAATGCGCCGGTGGGCTCCACCGTGATGCCGAATCCCGAATCCCTTAGACGCTTGATCATATATCGCCTGCGCTCGTCATAAGTGGCTTTCATGACGGCCACATCCTTTCCGGCGTGTTTCAGGGCGGCGATCCCGGCCATCTGAACCATGGCATTGGCGGAGATAAAGAAATTCTGCTGGAGTTTCTGCATGGGCCGGATAAATGGCCTGGGCGCGATCACATAGCCCAGCCGGAACCCAGTCATGGCGTAGCGTTTTGAAAATCCGTTAAACACAAAAGCGTTATCCGTAAATTCAAGTATGGAATGGGCTGTGTCTCCATATACCAACCCGTGATAGATTTCATCGGAAATAATCCACGGACCCAAACCCGCGATTTCCTGCATCCGGTCCGCAGACAGCAGATTGCCCGTCGGATTGGAGGGGGAATTAATGACAATGCCTTTGGTGCGCGGGGTGATTTTTTCCCGGATGGCCTGGGGGCGATACTGAAACCCGTCGTCTTCCGTCACCGTCACCAGAACCGGCACGGCGTCCAGGAACCGGATGAAATTGGGATAGCAGGCATAATGCGGATCGGAGATGATGACTTCATCGCCGGCTTCCAGAATTGTTGAAAACAGCATGAACATGGCGGGCGATGTGCCGGACGTGATGATGACCTGATCCGGATGGATGGTCACGCCATAGGTGGAAGCATAATGCTCGCGGATGGCTTCCCGCAGTTCGATCATGCCGAGGCTGTGGGTGTATTTGGTATGTCCGTCCGCCAGCGCCTTTTTTGCGGCGTCCAGAATGCACCGGGGCGTTTCGAAATCCGGTTCGCCCACTTCCAGATGGATCACATCAATGCCCTGGCGCTGCATCTGCTGGGCTTTTTCCAGCACATCCATTACAATAAACGGAGTCATTTCCCGAACGCGTTTTGCAATCATTGATTCCTGGCCCTTATGTTCAATCCATATTCATGTCTTGCTTTAATGTTTCGATCATCCTCAAGGATTTCTGACGGTTTGTCAATAATCACCTCCCTGAAAACACAAGGGATGATGAAAAACCGCTCGCGATTGAAATGAATTTTTCTTGACCGAGGAAGGCTTTTATGGATAGTATCACATTGAAATATTTGTATTTTTATATTTAATGGAGACCAATTCACCTATGCGTTCAACACCCAGGCGGCTTCCCCGGCCCAGGTTTTTCGTCATGGAATTCCAACGGTTGATGATTTCCTGTCTTGCTGTGGCGGTCATGCTTTTCCCTGATCCCGCACTGGGCCTTGAGTATTGGTCCGGGTGGTCTTTTTTTGATGCTTTTTTTAAAGAAACCAATTATTTAACTAATCAGCCGGGTGGCGATCCCGATTTTGTGATAAGCGATGACACCTATGCGATTCTATGCGCATATCCGTATGCGGGACTGGATTTTAACGCGCATTTCAGCGCGTATTTTCAGGCGGGGTTTGAGTGGACCCATTCCTGGGATGTGGAGGACAGTGAAGACTGGGATGCCGATGTGATCGGTGCGGCGATGCGCTATACGTCCAGGGCGTTTTC
>DAIEHU010000312.1 GCA_027353395.1 Desulfobacteraceae bacterium | reverse complement strand
CACATCCGGTTCCACGGCCATGGCACGTGCGATGCACAGCCGCTGCTGCTGACCGCCGGAAAGCCCCAGGGCCGAATTGTTGATCCGGTCTTTAACTTCATCCCACAACGCGGCCTGAAGCAGGCTTTTTTCCACCTGCTGCTGGAGGATTTTTTTGTCTTTAACGCCATTGACCCGCAGCCCGTAGGCCACGTTTTCAAATATGGTTTTGGGAAACGGGTTGGGTTTCTGAAACACCATGCCCACCCGCCGCCGGAGGTTGACCACATCGACTTTCGGCGCGTAGATATCCTCTCCGTCCAGTTGAACGGCTCCCTGCACACGGGTGCCGGGGATCAGATCATTCATGCGGTTCAGGCATCGCAGGAAGGTGCTTTTTCCGCATCCCGAGGGACCGATCAGGGCCGTCACCTGGTTTTTGCCGATATTGATTGAAATGTTATCCAGGGCCTTGAATCCGCCATAAAAAAAAATAAGATTCAGGGCGCTGAATTTTTGTGCGTTTTCCATTTAAAAGTCCTTATATTTTTTCTAATCCGATGCTTTTTTCAGGGAAAAATAAAAACCCGATCCTTTGGCGCGATTTTCAGGCGGGCTTTCGACCCAGATGTCGCCGCCCATTTTCTGGACCGCGTTGCGGCAGATGGCCAGGCCCAGGCCGGTGCCGCCGGATGCCCGGCTTCTTTCCTTGTCCACCCGGTAAAACCGTTCAAAAATCCGTTTCAGGTGCTGCCGAGGGATGCCCGCGCCTTCGTCGAGAACGGAAAAAACGACCATGCCGTCCGCGTCTCTTGAGGATACGGTGACGCTGCTTCCATCCGGGCTGTAGCGGATGGCGTTATCCAGCAGATTCCGGAATACCTGCGCAAGCGCATGTTCATCCCCCGTGACGGGAATGGATTCGGCAAGCAGGTTCCGGATGCGGATATTTTTTTCATTCAGCATGGGCATGCATATTTCCTCAGCCGAGCGAAAACAGACGGCGGCGTTGAATGTGGAAAACTTTTCCAGCGAACGGTTTTGATTTTTTTGTTGAAGCTTCGTCAATTCGAGAAGATCGGCAACCAGGCGCGACATCTGGTCGGCGTTTTTGACGATGACATTGACAAAGCCTTGGGCCTGTTCACTGGCCCTGAACGCCGGGTCCAGAAGCGTTTCCGCATATCCCTTGATGGAGGTGAGGGGGGTCCGGAGTTCATGGGAAACGTTGGCCACAAAATCCTGCCGGATTTTTTCAAGCCTGACCAGCTCGCTGATATCATGAAATACCACCACGGCCCCGTCTTCCGGAATATCGACGAGATTGACTTCATACATCCGGTCATTGGGCATGGTGATTTTCAGCCGCAAATGTTTTTTCCCGCTCAGTATCTGATCGCAGGCGGTCTGAATTTCCGCATCTAAAAAAATTTCCACCGGACGGCGCCCCGCACAGGAACGAAGGCATCCGGCGATTCCCATCAAGGCCGGGTTGACAGCTTTAATTTTGCCTTCCCTGTCCAACAGCATCACGCCTTCCTGCATCCCCTCAAGCACTGCTTCCAACTCCTGTTTCTGATTGGTGATCTTTTCGATATTTTGTTTGATTTTGGCGGCCATGTCATTAATGCAGTGGGCAAGCGGCGCGAATTCGGTTCCGGTCTCCACCTCAACCGGACGTTTAAAATCGCCTTCGCCAATGGCCGTGGCCGCCTGGATGATGTTATGGATCGGCGCTTCAAGTCGCCGGGCGAATATCACGCTGAGGATTGCTGCCGCAGCGAATATCACCAACAAAACGGCCCAGAATTGATGGCCCAAATCCGTCAGCCGGGCTTCAACAAAGGACAGGGGGATCGCCACCCGAAGCACGCCGGAAGGCGCAACGGGGGAATTGATGTTTTCCGCGGCATAGATTAAATTTTTTTTCAGGGTGGCGCTGTAGCGGATGCTGGATGCTTGCCCATATTTACGCGCGCCGATAACCTCCTCCCGGTCCGCGTGGTTGTCAAGCGCTGGTATCGCCGGACCCTTGACTTCGGAATCCGCAATGACCCTGCCGCCCGCCGCAATCACCGTGATGCGGTATTTCACCTTGTTTCCCAGCTCTTTGCACCATTTGTCCAGTGCGTTGCTGTCCTCAAAAGCCGGGGCTTTTTCCAGAAGCCAGCCGACAAAATGGAGTTCTGTCAGGGCATTGGCCGTCGCCTCCCGGATGACATCGTTTTTAAGGGTTTGGCTGATATAATAGGCGGGCAGGCATAAGGCCAGTATTAGAATCATCCAGAAAGAAAGCAGCAATCGTGTTCTGAAACGCATCGCCGTCATCATGTCAATCTTCCTTGAACCGGTAACCGATGCCGCGCACCGTTTCGATGGCATCCGCGTATTCTCCCCCGAGTTTCTGGCGCAGACGCCGCACATGGGTGTCCACGGTCCGGGCATATCCCTCGAATTGATATCCCCAGACCCGGTCCAGCAACTGGTCCCGCGTCCGCACCCGTCCCCGGTTCTGGATCAGCTCCAGGAGCAGCTTGAATTCCGTTACGGTAAGCAAGGCTTCGGTTTCTCCCATCCATACCCGGTGACTGTCCATGTCCATGCGAAGATTCTGGTACCGGATGCTTTTTTCTTCATCGGGGGATACGTCGACGCGTTTAAGCACCGCGCGCACCCGAAGGACAAGTTCCCTGGGGGAAAACGGTTTGACCATATAATCGTCCGCGCCCAGTTCCAGCCCCACAATCCGGTCCACTTCCTCGCCTTTGGCTGTTAGCATGATCACCGGGATATGCCCGGTTTTGGGATTGCGTTTTAATGCCTTGCAGATTTCCAGGCCGTCCATGCCGGGAAGCATCAGATCCAGAACAATCAAATCGGGCAATCGCCTGATGGCTGTCTCCAGGCCATTGAGGCCGTCGGCGGCGGTGAGCACCGTGTATTTCTCGGCGCGTAAATGCCATTCAATGAGATTTAAAATGTCGGTTTCATCTTCTACGATGAGTATGGTTCGGGTCATTTTGTCAACCTGCTTTTATATGTATCGAAACGATAAGCATTAATATCGATTGATCATTTCAAATCCGTGAAAACCATGTGACATTTTGGTGGCGGAAAATATTTGTCTTTTGTCATGGGTTTTTCGGCATTTCGTAACACGATTGTC
>DAIEHU010000311.1 GCA_027353395.1 Desulfobacteraceae bacterium | reverse complement strand
CGGGGTGGACCCCGTCATCATCGACGACACCGGCGTTGAAGTGCAGTTTCCCAATGAAGAAGGCCTGCTGTGCATCCGCAAGCCCTGGCCGGGCATGGCCCGGACCGTGTACGGCGACCATGAACGGTTCCGGGACACCTATTTCAGCCAAGCGAAAGGCATGTATTTCACGGGTGACGGGGCCAGAAAGGACGAGGACGGGTATTTCTGGATCATCGGCCGCATCGACGACGTGATCAATGTGTCCGGCCACCGGCTGGGCACCGCGGAAGTGGAATCCGCCCTGGTGCTGCATCACAAGGTGGCGGAGGCTGCCGTGGTGGGATTCCCCCATTCCATCAAGGGTCAGGGCATTTATGCGTTCATCATCCTGAAAAGCGGCGTGACACCGAGCGCGGATCTCAAAAAAGAACTGGTGGCCCAGGTGAGAAAGGAAATCGGGCCCATCGCCACCATCGACGTGATCCAGTTCACCGAGGGTCTGCCCAAGACCCGGAGCGGCAAAATCATGCGCCGGATTTTGAAGAAAATCGCCGCCGGAAAGCTGGATGAACTGGGCGATACCTCCACCATCGCCGATGAATCCGTCATCACCACCCTGATTGACCGGCGGGAGGATGTGTCGGCGTTGTAAGCGTCTTGTTTGGAAACCCTGGAACAAGCCTGATAACAAAAGGCGGAACATGTTGTACGGGGCCTCAATTGGGGAGCGGGTTTAAATTTGGGCCTATTTGTCCTGTTATTGGGATATAACCATGCAACCATTGAAAATATAAGATGATTTTTCCATGGCTACCCACTTAAATAATTAGTATGAAAGGGTAAGCGAAACCGTATCAGATGCGCCAATTTCTAAAATTGGTCGAACGTCACGGCTTGAAACTGGCGAAGGACAAATGGGAGATAACCATATTAACATTTTTTACCCTGAATATGACGAGGGTTACATTGCCGATATATTCGATTTGGATGCCTATTCTGCTTTTGGCCTGACCCCTGACGAGGCGCTTCAAGCGGTTAAAAAAGCCAAAGCGCTTTCGAGATAGGCCTTTATTTCTTGACCCCGCGATGGGTATGATTTATTGTCATACTGGAGGTGCGCAATGAGTTCCGCAAAAATCGCTATAACACTGGAAGAGAAAACGTTGCATCGACTTGACAGGCTTGTAAAGGCTCGTGTTTTTGCCAATCGGAGCAAGGCCATTCAGGACGCGGTTGCCGAAAAATTAGAAAAACTGGAACGGAACCGCCTTGCCATCGAATGTGCCAAGCTTTCGCCTGAAATGGAAAAAACTTATGCTGAAGAAGGCATGGATGAGGAATTGAAACTGTGGCCGGAATACTAAGGGGAGAAATTCGCTGGGCAGACCTCAATCCCGTAAAAGGGAATGAGCAAGCCGGACTGCGCCCTGTTGTCATTCTCAGCCAAGATGTTTTCAACGAGCGCTCAGGAACGGTAATTGCCATGGCGATCACCAGCCAGCCTCAGCGTGCTGGATTCCCTCTTACTTTTGAACTTGATACGAGTGAACTGCCAAAACGGTCATGGGTCAAAATCAGCCAAATCAGGACACTTTCAACCGAGCGGATAGGAAAACGGGTTGGCAATGCATCTCCTGAAGAATTGGATCAACTCATTGAAGGCTTAAACGAAATCATTGGGAATTAGGGCCAAGACTTTATGGGCCTAAAAGTCGGCATCGCAAGAGATGAGCGGTTTCTGGAACACAAAACAGGCCATTTTCATCCGGAACACCCCAAACGCCTAGATGCGGTGTACCGGATGATCGACCGGCATTTCAACGACCGGCTCATCTCAATCCCGCCGGAACCCGCAACCCTGGAGCAGATAGAGCGGATTCACTCGCCTGCCTATGTCAAACGGATACTGAGAACCTCGGAGCAACGCATAACGAGCCTCGCGCCGGACACGCCCATCAGCGCGGATAGCTATCGAGCGGCCTGGCTGGCGGCCGGGGCATGCATCAAAGGTGTTGACAGCCTGATGAATGGGATTTGCGACGCGTTTTTCGCCCTGGTGCGCCCTCCCGGCCACCATGCGCTGCCGGACCGGGCGTCAGGTTTCTGTCTGTTCAACAATATCAGTATCGCGGCAAGGTACGCCCTGGACCGGTATAACCTTGGCCGGATTCTGGTGATCGACTGGGACATTCATCACGGCAACGGCATTCATGACATTTTTTATGATTCCAGGGAAGTTTTGTATTTTTCCACCCACGACCCGATGCTCTTCCCCTATTCCGGCGAAATGTCCCAAACCGGCGGGGACAACGCCCGCGGTTACACGGTCAATGCGCCCATCCCAAGAGAAATGACCGATGACGACATGGTCTATCTTTACCGGGAAATTCTCCGGCCCCTCATCAAGGGATATCAGCCCCGGCTCATCATGGTGGCCGCCGGATTTGACGCCCACACCGACGACCCCATCGGCCGGTCCAGGCTGACGGAAGCCGCGTATGCGGGCATCACCAGGATGCTCATGACGTTCAGGCCCCTGGCGGATAATCCGCCCCTGTTTTTCGCCCTTGAAGGCGGCTACCATCAGCGGGCGCTCGCCGACTCGGTCCAGGCGGTGCTGACGGAGCTGACTGGCGGCCCGGCCCCAGTGCCTGAAATTTCACCCAGTCAAACAGCCATTGATCTGACGGCTCAAATCCGGTCCATTCATTCTTCTTACGGCGTTTTCCATGATTAAAGCCCGCATACCGGCCCAAAACAATACCGCCAATATCAAAGCCTATGATGAATTTCGCGCCCGCTTTCAATGGCAGGACATGGAGCGGGAATTTTCATGGGCGGGAACCGGCCGGATGAACATTATTGCTGAATCCATCGACCGGTGGGCGGCGGATACGGCGCGTTGCGACCACCCGGCCCTGATTTTTTCAAAAACCGGGAAAAAAGAAATTTTCACTTACGCACAGATAAAAACACGGTCTTGCCAATGGGCCAATATGCTGAAATCATATGAATTTGCTGCTGGAGACCGGCTCATTCTGCTCCTGCCGCCCTGCCCGGAAGTGTTTTTCGCCATGGCCGCATGCGCCCGTATGGGCGTCATTTTCTGCCCGGTATTTTCAAGCTCCAGTTTTTATGAACTGGAATCAAGACTTGAAAACGCAGCGCCCAAAGGCATTCTCA
>DAIEHU010000310.1 GCA_027353395.1 Desulfobacteraceae bacterium | reverse complement strand
TAAAATCAAAAATGTCCGGGCTGAAAAGGGAACGTATTTCCGGCATGAACTGGTTGCAAAAAAGCGGCCCGGCGGCGGCGTGGCTTATGACCTCACGGTGGTTAATTTAAAACAGGAGAAAGGCTTCTATACCGATAAAATCCGCATCGAAACCGATAGCGCCATATCACCGGTGCTCGAAATCCGCGTCATGGGCTTTATCCGGGAGGGATCGTGATGCATACAACCCGGATTATTTCAATTTCTCACGAGCCGGCTTCCCATACACCTTCTTGTACGCCCTGCAAGCCGGACATAGATTTTCTTCAAGTTTGACCATCGTATATAAAACGCCTTCGCCTTTTTCCCTGCCTTTGGTGCATACCGGGCAGGTGTCTTTACAAAAATGCGCCATTGCTCTGGTGATGCCGCCGTGTTCCATGATGCCTCCATTCCCTTAAAAACGTAATTAAATATTTTTAAATGACCGGCGATATGTTATGGTCTTCCGGCATATATCCCTTGATGGAGATGCCGCTGTCAATACAAACCATTCAAGAAAGAGGCAGGAATGATCAAGGAAAGGACGTTTCTTCCATCTCCACCCATTATTTTATGTCTGGCGGCGATAGTCGCGGCATTGATCATTCCCGTTCCGGCATATACGGGCCAGACAAAAGCGGCGATAAGTGGCCCCCTGCATCTTGAAGACTGCTTGCACATCGCCTTTGAAAACAATCTGGACCTTTCCCAGGCGAAAAAAGGCCGGGAAGAGGCGGCGTTCCGGCTCAAGCAGGCAGAAGGCAGGCGATATCCGGAAGTAGGCATGGGGGCGGTATCCGGATATATGAACGCTGTGAACAAAATGGAGCTGGGCGACACGACGGTGATGGCTCCGGCGGGCATCGGGCCGCTGACCATTCCCGGAAGAAGCATCACCATCGGAGAACATGAAAAAGCCGATCTCTTCGTTTCCCTTCTCCAGCCCATTTATACCGGCGGCAAAATCGAGGGCGGCATCCGGGCCGCATCCGCTGGATACGAAGGTTCCGGCCATCAACTCGCGCTCATCAAAAACCAGATCCGCCAGCAAGTGATCACGGCATTTCATGAAGCGACAAAGGCGCGCGAATTAAAACGCATCGCCATCGCAAGCCGGAAACAGATTGGCAGCCACCTCAAGGATGCCGGGAATTTAGTGGCCCAAGGAATGATGCTCAAAAGCGAGATGCTCCCTATAGAGCTGAGACGTCTGGATATGGAACTCAAAATCGTTCAAGCGGAAAACGCTATTGCCAGAGCGGCCGCATCCCTGGCGGAGCGCATGGGGCTCCCGCCGGGCCAGCCCCTTGACATTTCAACGGACCCGGAACCGCCCCCGCCCTGGCCCATACCCGCCGCATTGGCGTCCTCGACCATTCAGCGGCCGGAACAGCAGATCGCCGAAAAACAGACCGAAGCCGCCGCCGGAGAGATTGATATCGCGGCATCCGGGCTGCTTCCCCAGGCCGGACTGACCGCATCCGGGCATTATGGATGGCCAGGCTTTACCGCCACTCAGCCCGGCTGGGAACCGTGGTGGCAAGCCGGGGTTGAAGTGTCCTGGAATATTTTTGACATGGGCCAGCGGAAAAATGAGCGCGACGCGGCAAAGGCCAAAAAATCAAGGCTGGAGCAGGCCCGGGCCTCTGTAGACCAGATGATCTCGCTGGATCGGATCAACACCCGGCTGACCTATGAAGAAGCCTGTCAAAAGCTCGCCATTTCAAAAGAAAAAGTGGCATCCGCACAGGAAAATTTCAAAATCAAGGAAGACAATTTCAAAGTAGGAATGGCCACCAATACGGATTTTCTGGATGCCCATACGGAACTTTTGAACGCGACATCCGAACTGGCCCTGATTTCAGCGGAGATCCAGACCGCATGGGCGGATTATTTAAGGGCCATGGGCATGGAGAACTGGCCCCAAGAGACATCAAAGGAGACCCCCTGATGAAACTTGCACGATACGGGAAATGGCTGTTGATATGGAGCGCGGTGATGTTTTTCACCGGGTGCCGCGACAAACTGCCCGAAGGGTTCGCGGGTTCCGGAACCCTGGAAGCCACGGAAGTCACGGTAGGTTCCCTTATTTCCGGAACCCTATTGCATATGACCAGGGAAGAAGGCGATCCGGTCAAAGCCGGAGAAATGATCGCCGGCATTGATGTGATAAAACTCGTTCTGCAGAAAGCCCAGCTTCAGGCCAGTTTAAGCGAAATCGACGCGGGCCGGATTGCGGCCCAGGCGGCCATTGACCAAGCCGGGGACAATCTCGATAACGCCCAGCTCCGTTACAATCGCATCAAACAGCTCTATTCGAAAGGCTCCGCCACCCAACAGCAGTTTGATGATATCTCCACCCAGCTCAGCGTGGCCCGCAGCCAGTTGACCGCCGCCAAATCACAGACGCCGCTGCTGGACGCCAAACGCGCCCAGGTGGAAGCGACGATGGCGGTTCTGGGGCAGCAGATTAAAGACGGCGTCATCAACGCTCCGCTGGACGGCGTGGTGGTGGAAAAGTATATGGAGCCCGGCGAAATCGCGGTTCAGGGCGGCGGCCTGTATAAAATCGCGGATACCGCCAATTTCTGGATCAAGATTTATGTGGCGGAAACCGATCTGGACCGGTTCAACCTGGGCCAGCATGTATGGGTCCGGGTGGACGCATGCCCGGAAGCATTTCCCGGAAAAGTGGCCTGGGTGTCGCCGGAAAGTGAATTCACCCCGAAAAATGTCCAGACCCGGAAAGCGAGGGCGGAACTGGTGTATGCCGTGAAGGTCACGCTGAAAAACAAAGGGGATATTCTGAAAATCGGGATGCCGGCCGAAGTTTATCTGACGATGGGGCCATGATCGCCAATGGCCGCTCTCGCCATCGAAATCATCCGTCTTGAAAAACGCTATCAGGAGACCTGCGCCCTTGCGTCCGTCAGCCTGGAGGTCCAGCCTTTTGAGATGTTCGGTCTTATCGGCCCGGACGGGGCCGGTAAGACCTCGCTCATCCGGATACTCACCTCCCTGCTGGACCCGGATGAAGGCGAATGCCGGCTCATGGGCATTTCCGTTCAACAGGAACCGGAAGAAGTGCGGAAAATCATCGGATACATGCCCCAGCGGTTTTCACTTTATCAAGATCTTTCCGTACGCGAAAATATGCTCTTTTTCGCCGATGTG
>DAIEHU010000030.1 GCA_027353395.1 Desulfobacteraceae bacterium | reverse complement strand
CTTTTACCGGGTCCGGGTGGGACGGTTCACCTCCATCCAGATGGCCCAGCGTGTGGAACAGCAGCTCATCGATAATGGGTTTAAAAATGTATACACTGTAACATGGGATTTATAGGATGGGGCGGCAGTTTCAAATGCCAAGCGATCAAACGGGCTACACGGCTGAAAACCGGCCCCCATATCTGACGGCCGTTCCGGATGACTTCACTTCAAGGCGTTCTTAGCCATATCACCTTTCATAATAAGCAAAACCATTTCACCATCGCCCGTCTGTCGACCGGTCCCCCCAAAGCGACCGTCACCATCGCCGGCTTTCTTCCGGAAGCCGGTGTGGGCGAAACCATCAAAATCACAGGCGAGTGGACAACCCACCCCCGATACGGCCAGCAGTTCAAATTCGACTCCGCGGAAATTCTTTTGCCATCCACCATTCAGGGCATCCAAAATTACCTGACCTCCGGCATTCTAAAGGGTGTCGGCCCATCCATTGCCAGGCGCATCCTTGACGCTTTCGGCGAAAACACATTTTCCATCATATCGGAAAATCCCGACCGTCTGGCATCGGTCCCAGGCATCGGCCCCCAGAAAGCCGCATTCATCCACAGCCAATGGCAAACCCACCATGCCATGACATCCATCATGAAATTTCTTCAGGAAACCGGGGTGAGCCCCTCATTCGCTGGCAAAATATTCAAGGCTTACGGCAGCGAGGCCGTGGATATCATCCGAAGATCTCCCTATTGCCTTGCGAATGATATTCCCGGCATCGGATTTGCAGTGTCCGACCGGATCGCCGTCAACTCGTGCATGGAAATGAACATGGAGGAGCGGGTCCGGGCCTGCATCATCAGTCTGCTTAGAGAAGCGCTCAATGACGGCCATGTCTTTATGCCGGAAACCAGCCTGATGGACAAGATCACCCGGGCCATCGATGTCAATGATGACGCCATCCGGCAGGCCATTGCAGACCTTTGCCAGGCCGGAGAAATCGAAGTCCCACAGCATCAAAGCAACCCGGATGCAAAGGCCGTTTATCTGAAAGACCTGTATCAGGCGGAGACATCCATTGCCGCAAGGCTTCATGCCCTGCTGTCCATCCCGGCGGCCCCAATCGCCATACCAGTGGAACATCTTTTGGCTGAGGTGGAATCCAAACTCATTCTCTGTCTTTCCGAAGAACAGCGCAATGTCCTTGGAACCATTATCACACGCCGGATCGGCGTCATCACCGGAGGTCCGGGAACCGGAAAAACCACGCTGATCAAATCCCTTACCCGCATGAACCAGATCCTGGGCAGACAGGTTTGTCTGGCGGCCCCGACGGGACGGGCCGCCCGGCGGCTCGCGGAAGTCACCGGCCATAAAGCCCACACTATCCACAAACTGCTCGAATACAATTTTGAAGAAGAACGCTTTGGGAAAAATCAGGATAACCCCATTGACGCGGATATTGTCATTGTTGACGAAACGTCGATGGTGGATACGCTTCTGATGCGCCATCTGCTGTGCGCGATTCCTCTGAACGCCGCGATCATCCTGGTCGGAGACGCCCATCAGCTCCCGCCCGTGGGGCCGGGAACCCTGCTGGGGGACATGATCGATTCCGGCAGGCTTCCGGTTTTTTATTTAAACACCATTTTCCGGCAAGCCCAAAAAAGTCCCATTATTGTAAACGCCCACCGGGTGCGGCAGGGAGAGTTCCCGCAGTTAAATAATTTGACCGAGCCTCCGGCTATCCGCGCGGAATTTTATTTTATCGATGCGCCCACGCCGGAAAACGTTGTTGACACAGTTGTTGATCTGTGCGTCCGGAAGCTTCCAGGCATGTTCGGCCTGCGTCCCATTGAAGACATCCAGGTATTGACCCCCATGCACAAGGGGATAGCAGGCACCATTAACCTGAATCGGGCCATTCAAAAAGCGCTGAACAATAAAACGGATGGCCTGTCCCATCATGATAACCGTTTTAGAACCGGTGACAAGGTCATGCACCTCAAGAACAATTATCAAAAAGAAGTGTATAATGGCGATATCGGCGTCATCACGGACATGGATACGGCCGGAGGCTTGCTGGCAGTGGATTATGACGGCAGACGCGTGGAATACACCATCGATGAAACCGATGAACTGACGCTGGGATACGCCATTTCGGTGCATAAATCCCAGGGCTCTGAATACCCGGCGGTCATTCTGCCGCTTATTACCCAGCATTACATCATGCTTCAGCGGAATCTCCTGTATACCGCCATTACCCGTGCGCAAAAGCATGTGGTGATCGTGGGCTCCCAAAAAGCCATTCATATCGCACTGAAAAACAATACGCCCGAAATGCGTTGCTCCAGTCTGGCCGACCGGCTCAAATCCATGATCCCCTGACTTTTTGGCGCACTGTCATAACTTTTGCGGGCATCCCGTGAATGGATGAGTCTTTTCCCTTTGAAAACCATTTTAACCTTGAACATCAGCCATCTTTCAGATAAGGTTTTTACCTTGCTTGAAATTCATTTTATGATTTTAAATAGTTGAAATCAATGCATGAACGGGAATACGGGTTCCCTTCAGGCAAATGATCGTCACGACCGGAGACCTTGAGACAATGAAAAAATATGTGACAACAATGTTTTTGCTCATTCTGTTATCTTTTCCCCCAATGGTGCGCGGACTTGGAACCGACATGTACATTACCGGTATCGCGGCATTAAATGTCAGGACCGATAGCAATGAAAAAGCGGATGTGGCGGGGACCGTGAAGGCGGGAGAAAAAATTCTGGCCCTCGCTGTCGCCAACGGATGGACACGCATTGAAACATCCGATGGCCTGGAAGGATGGGTCAGCACCCGTTATCTCTCAGCAAATCCGCCGCCTGAAGCAAAAGCCGAATCCGCAGCCGCCGAGCCCAAAACCCTCCGCGAAAAATTTCAGGCCGTAACCCTTGAAAATCAAACCCTAAAAGAAGAAAACATCGGCCTGACCACCCGGTTGAATGAGCAGACCATCCAGATGGGCTCTATGGAAGAATCCTTTCAAACGCTGAAAAAGGAAGCTGGAGCCTATCACCAGCTAAAAGACACTCTGGTTCAGCGGGATCATGAGCTGAAAGAAAAAAACGACCGGATCGCTTCACTGGAAAAAAAACTGATCGATCAGTATACCGCCATCGCCATCAGATGGTCGCTGGTTGGGGCGGGCATTCTCATTATTGGATATATCATGGGAGCCCGGACAAAAAAGAAGCGGTCTTCACTTTTGTAATTTCAAGAAATCAAGGCCGCCTTTTTACAAGACCGGCATTAAAATTAAAACCTGGATACGGACATGGAACATGAATCGGATTTTTTAGTCATCGGCAGCGGGGTCGCTGGGCTGCTGTTCGCCATTAAAGTGGCGGATTACGGAACCGTTACCATCATCACCAAACGCAATATCGCGGAAAGCAATACGGCCAACGCCCAAGGGGGCATCGCCACGGTTCTGGCCAAAACCGATTCTTTTGAAGCCCATATCGCGGATACGCTCGCTTCGGGGGATGGCATCTGCAATGTCAATGTTGTTGAAATGGTTGTCCGGAACGCGCCGGAACGCATTCAGGAACTGATTGATCTGGGAGTGCGGTTCAACCGTCAGAAAACGGAATCCAAGGATGCGTCCGATCTGCACTTGGATTTATGCCGGGAAGGCGGGCATTCCCACAACCGGATTGTTCATGCGGACGATCTGACCGGCCTGGCCGTGGAAGAAGCCTTGGTGGACCGGGTCCGCCGCCATCCCAATATCACCGTTTTTGAAGATCATATCACCATTGACCTGATCACCCGCTCCACGCGCCTGCAACGGGGAACCATTGTCACAACCCACGAAGATTACTGTTATGGAGCCTATGTACTGGACAGAAATACTGCCGGGATACATACCTTCTGCGCCCGAACCATCGTTCTGGCCACCGGCGGGGCTGGAAAAGTCTATACTTATACCAGCAACCCGGATATCGCCACCGGTGACGGCATCGCCATGGCTTACCGTACCGGCGCGACGGTTGCCAATCTGGAATTTGTCCAGTTCCATCCCACCTGCCTGTATCATCCGGCGGCTAAAAATTTTCTGATCTCGGAAGCGGTCCGGGGTGACGGGGCCATCCTGGTCAATGCCGCCGGTCAGCGGTTCATGGATCAGTATTCGCCATTGAAAGAACTGGCCTGCCGGGATGTGGTGGCCAGAGCCATTGACGCGGAACTGAAAAAAAGAGGAGATGATTCGGTTTTTCTGGACATCACCCACAAAGACCCGGACTTTGTGCGAACTCGGTTTCCCAATCTCTACGCCAAATGCCTGACCTTCGGCATCGATATGACCAAAGACCTCATCCCGGTGGTGCCGGCGGCCCATTATATGTGCGGCGGCGTGGCCACGGACATCTATGGCCGCACCAATATTCAGCGCCTTTTCGCCATCGGCGAGACCGCCTGCACCGGACTTCACGGCGCCAACCGGCTGGCGAGCAATTCCCTGCTTGAAGCCCTGGTTTATGCCCATAATGCGGCGGACATGGCCATTGAAGATCACAAAAATTTCACCTTTGAAACATCCCCGGAACTTCCGCCCTGGGATGACGCGGGGGCCATCGACTCTGATGAAGTCATCATGGTGACCCATTCCTGGAATGCGGTGCGGCGGCTCATGTGGAATTATGTGGGCATTGTCCGCTCAGATAAACGTCTGGAAAGGGCCAAGCGGCGAATCGACATGATCCAGAGCGAGATTAACGAATATTACTGGGATTTTAAAATCACTCCGGATTTGATTGAACTTCGCAATATCGCCACCGTTGCCGAGCTGATCATCCGCTGCGCCATGCACCGGAAAGAAAGCCGCGGCCTGCATTACAATATCGCGTATCCGAAAAAAAACGATCAGCGCTGGAGAAAAGACACCGTGCTCAGACGTCCGTTTGTGAGTTAGATTAAGATGGCACAGCAAAAAGTCCGGCTTCCACGGTGGAGCATTACCTGTCGGATTAACCATCACAGCCGCAAGCCGATAGCGCATCCGACACCTCGGTTTTCACTATTCCCGAGGTTTTGGGTAAAAACCCTTCCAGCGCCTGCCTGTCTTTTTTTTGCCCGACGCGGCCCAGCGCCCACGCGATCATCGATTGCACCCGGTCATCCGGATTTTCCGGAAACGCCCGGATAAGATCATCCGAATACCGGGAATCCCGGGTATTGCCCATGGCCCGGGCCGCATTCATTTTCCACCGCCACAGGTCATCCGCTGACATATAAAACATGTGGGGCCAGATATTCGCCGTAAAATAAGGCTTGTCCATATGCAGCAGGGCCGGCAATTGGAAATGCGCCGCCTTGGCCGCCACTTTCGCATTAACCGGCAAATCCGCGGCCAGCCAGGCCGCATTCCGGGGACAGACATTCTGGCAGCGGTCACAGCCATAGACATAAATCCCCATCGGCTCCCGTAAGTCTTTCGGGGTGAGGCCCTGCCCGAAATAGGTTAAAAACGAAATGCATTTTTGCGGGTCAATAGTGCCGTTTCCCTTGAGGGCTTTGGTGGGACAGGCGGCGATGCAGGCATTCCGGCACCAGTCCGGGCAACCCATTTCAAGGGTGGGCGCGTCCGGTTCAAACTCCCGGTTGACCACCACCGCAATGGGCAGTATCCATGAACTTCGCCGGGCCACCCTGCTGGAATAAAAAAGGCAGTTTTTCCCGAATGTGCCCATGCCGGCCCGGGCCGCGGCCACCCGGTGCGGCAGATTAAACGGCACTTTGGAATCCACGCCGTTTTCACGCAGAAAGCCCCTAAACGCTTTAATCCGTTGGGTCAGGCCATCTTTGGTGACCCGGTCATCATCCAGATAACACCGGCCAAAATGTCCTTCCATAACCCTCGGATAAGATTCCCGAAAATACACTTCCATCAACACAATGACAGTTTGCGCATCCGGCATGATGGCCCTAGGATCCGTGCCTTTCATCAGCTCAAGCCCCACGGCTTCCGCCCATCCATATTCCGCCTGCCGGTCCACCAGAAACCGCCGGTGCGTTTCAAAAGGTTCCGCGGTGGTAAACCCCGTATCCTCAAACCCGAATTCCCTTGCCTTTTGAATAATCGCTTCTTTTGAAATCATCCTGGTTTCCTTCATGAATTTAGATTATTATGCCGCCGTATCCGTTTTTCACCTTACCGGTCAAACCGTGTTTGTCAACTCAGAATTTCCAGCCCGGGATAGAATATCCCGAGATGGGCCGCCCCGATCGCCAAAGAACCATTTGCGATTTTGCGGCAAAAGGGGTATGTTTCTCCTGCTTTTCTAATATTTCAAACCAATAGGGGCTGATTCATGAGCAAAATTCAACTAATCGAAGTGAAAGAAGACATTCTTGCAGACAATGACGCGGCGGCCAAAACGCTGCGAACTGCCTTAAAAAATGAAAAAACATTCATGGTGAACCTGATGGCGTCTCCCGGCGCAGGCAAAACCAGTCTCCTGCTTCAGACCATCCGGGCTCTCCGCAATGATTTAAAAATTGCCGTGATTGAAGCAGATATCGATTCGGTTGTGGACGCTGAAAAAATTGCCGCAACTGGCATTCAGAGCATTCAGCTCCGGACCGGCGGATTTTGCCATCTCGATGTTTCCATGGTGAAAAAAGGACTGGCGGCCTTAGATACCGGTTCCCTGGATTTGATTTTTATTGAGAATGTCGGCAACTTGGTCTGTCCGGCGGAGTTTGACACCGGCGCGACCATGGATATCATGATACTAAGTGTTCCCGAAGGGGACGACAAACCGCTCAAATATCCCCTGATGTTTTCCAAATGCCGCGCACTGATTGTCAATAAGATGGACTACCTGTCCTTGTCGGATTTCAGCATGGAGCGCATGGAAGAATGGGTCCGGCGGCTCAATCCGGATATCAAAATCTTTCCGGTGTCATGCAAAACCGGGGAAGGCATCAACCTATGGACGGACTGGCTGCGGGCAAATGTTCAATCGCATATCCGATAATCCGCCCTGAGCCCCCCCCCATCGATAAAATCGATAACTATTTTAATGCATTATTAAATTTTCCTTGACATAAAGGCTTTATTCCAATTTAATATATAGAAATAACTAAGAAATCAGAGCGCTGCAGGAGACCTTCCATTTTCAGGGAAACCGGTTCATCTTCATCAAAAAAACAGGTTGATTATGAATAATGAAACGCCAGATAGCGATATTCCAGAAAACGACCATACAGAGGACGATCAGCCCCCAAACGGCCAGACGGATGAAGGGGAATTTGACGAGGAGGTTTCTGAGGATGCCGGGCTTAATGATATTCTTGAGATAGGCATACCGATCAGTGAGACGCTGACTCATGCATCCGCCGAAACTCCGGAAGTTCCGCGGTCCACTGAGCCCCCTGATATGCCCGTAACAAACGATTTCCCATCGTATTCCATGGATGGTGACAGCCGGGATTCCGGGTATGAACTTCTTTCCGCCGTCAAACTTCGGATAGACGATCTGGCCCAGGCGTTCGAGGCCAAACTGAAGTATGACGAGCACAAGAATAAAATTATCGATGACCTGCACCAGAGTCTTCAACAGCACCGGGAAGGTCTGTTGAAAAAATATCTTCACCGGATCGTCATGGATGTGATCAAGATTGTGGATGACATGCGAAAGCTCACCGCCCACTACCATCAGCAATCCCATTCCAGTGAAACGTCCGTAAAACTTTTAAAATACATCGAAAATATCACCGCAGACCTGGAAGACATGTTTTCATGGGAAGGCGTTACGCCGTTTACCTGCGACGGAGATACTGTCGACACGGCCCGGCAACGGGTACTTGGCAAAATCGAAACCAATGATCCAGAAAAAGACAAAACCATAGCGGAACGCCTGAGACCCGGATATGAATGGGACGGCAAAATCATTCGCCCCGAAATGGTTTCTGTGTATGCGTATCAAACAAATTCACCTTCAGGGGAATAAAATCACTCATGGCGGAGCAATCAAAACGTATTTTCGGCATTGATCTGGGCACCACGTATTCCTCCATCGCTTATGTGGATGAATTTGGGAAAGCGGTTATCATTCCGAATGCTGAAAACGAACGGGTGATGCCATCGGTTGTGTTTTTCGACGAGGACAGCATTGTTGTCGGGGACGTGGCCAAAGAAAGCTCGAAACTCTACCCCAACGAAGTCGTCAGCTTTGTCAAGCGTTCCATGGGTGAGCCCAATTTTGTTTTTCTGCATAATTCCGAAGAATACCGGGCCGAAGAAATATCGGCCTATATTTTAAAAAAACTCGCCCAGGATGCGGAACAATATCTGGGTGAAAAAGTCACGGATGTGGTCATCACCTGTCCGGCGTATTTCGGCATCAATGAGCGGGAAGCCACCCGGAAAGCCGGGGAAATCGCCGGCTTTAACGTCCGGCAAATCATCAATGAACCCACCGCCGCCGCTATCGCCTACGGCGCGATGGACACCAATAACGAACGGGTGGTGCTGGTCTACGACCTGGGCGGCGGAACATTTGACATCACCATGATCGACATCCGCAAGGATTCCGTGGAAGTCATCTGCACGGGCGGCGATCATAATCTGGGCGGCAAAGACTGGGATGACCGGATTGTCGCCTATATGGTCGAAATCTTCCAGAATGAGACCGGAACCGAAGAAGATATTTTAGATGACCCGGACACCTGGCAGGATCTTCAGCTTTCCGCTGAAAAAGCCAAAAAGATTTTAAGCCAGCGGCCCAAAACCCCTATATCCGTAACCCACGGCGGCGAACGGATTAAAATGACCCTGGACCGGGAAAAATTTCAGGAAATCACGGAAGACCTGCTGGAAAGAACCATTGAGTTCACCCGGGAGATGCTTGAAGAGGCGGAAAGCAAAGGGTATAAAACGTTTGATGAGATCATCCTGGTAGGCGGCGCCACCCGTATGCCCCATGTCACTGAGCGGATTCAGGAGGAGTTTTCCATCACCCCGAAAATATTCAACCCGGATGAGGCGGTGGCCAAGGGCGCCGCCATCTATGGATGGAAACTGAGCTTAAATGATGATCTTATCGAGCGCCTCTCCCGGAAAACCAATAAGCAAATCCAGCAGATCGACGAAATTTCGGAAATGATCGACAATAAAGAAATCAGCACAAAAGATTTCAAAGACGCGGCTCAGGAAGTCGCGAATGAGACGGGTTATACCCTGCCGAGCGTTGAACGCTCCATGCTCAAGGTCAAAAACGTCACCAGTAAAAGTTTCGGCATTGTCGCGCACACGGCCAATGATCAGGAAATCGTGTTCAATATCGTGCTGCGCAATACCACGGTTCCTATTACCCGCAAAAAAACATTCTACACCGCCGTGGTGGATCAGAAAACCGTTTTAATATGCATCATGGAAAGCGAAACCAGCCAGGTGGAAATTCCCCTTACACATGCGGTTGAGATTAAAACCGCCATCCTCAATCTTCCGCCGAACCTTCCGGCCGACCTGCCCATTGAGATCACATTTGTGCTAAACGAAGAAGGGCGGCTTCATATTACCGCTGTGGAAAAAGCCGAATCCAGGCAGGTCGATGTAATGGTTGACACCGCCTCCGTCATTCAGGGCGAAGCGCTGGAAAAAGCGAAAGAAAGATCACAGAACCTGGTGGTTCACTGATCATCCCTGGAATTTGGATTTGATGATTCCGGATTTATGGATGCGTTTCGCTCAGCATCCGGTTTAATCCAGAATCACCAGATCCAAATTCAAAAATCCAAATTCAGTTGAGCAAGCACCCATGCAACGAGAAAATTATTATATCCTTCTTGATCTGACGATTGATCCGCCGGAAAACGATCCGAATGCGATTGAGGCCGCCATTCTGCAAAAAAAAGCGGAATGGAGCCGCCTGCGCAACCATCCCACCAAGGGCCTCCAGGCCCAAAAATTCATCAATATGATCCCGGACATGGAAAAGGTCATGCGGGATGAGGCCTTACGGAAACAGGAGGCCGATGCAGCGGCGGCGGCGCTTCAAAAAGGGAAAGAATCCAAAATTTCAGAAATCGACAGCCATATTGATATTCTGATGGGCAAAGGCTATATCGCCCATGAAGATATTGCCAGACTCGCCGAAATCCATGGGCTTGAAGCAAGCGATATCCAGGAGCGAATTACCGCGAAAAAAAGCGACCAATATATCCGGGTGGATCAGCAAATCAATCTACGCATGGGGAAAGGCTATCTCACCGAGGCGGAAGTATCTAAAATAGCCCGTCAAAACAGCATGGAGCCGGAAGAAATCCGGAAACGGATTCGCTGCCCCATCATCAAAGACGAAAAAGAGGCGGGTGACCTCAAACTCCGGCCCCTGGACAAGTCCATTGAAAAGGCCATCAATGACAACCTGAAAGTAATCGGCAAATTATCCCTGTATGACTTTCTCAGAGCAGCGGAAAATTCTGATCTTGAAATCCTCCAGGAAAAAGCGGCTCAAAAAAAGAAAGAGCTGGCCGCCTCCGGCAAAAAAGATGCCATGGTGACAGCGGGCAATATCCTGGCGGGACATTGCCTGACCATATTTAAAACAAACGATACCCGAATCGCCTACGATGCGAGTCTTGCCATGGCCAAACTCGCGGCCCTGGATTCGGATATTAATGTCGCCGCCGCCAATAGTACAATCCGGCATGAGTATGTGGATATTCTTATTCGCAAAGCCATGAAGTTCGGAATGGACCGGCAGGAGGCCGCCGACTACCTCAGGGACTATTGCCAGAAGAAAAAATACCGCATCGAAAGCAAGCCTGAAAAAAAACGGATGCGTCTTGTCTTTGCCGCCTCAGCAACCCTTGCGATTGGCCTTCTCGTCATCGCCGCCGTTATCTTTTCATCCATTCATAAAAAGCATTCCCTGGCTGCCGAATATGATCGGGTAATCCAGTCCGTCGAGGCCCAGACAGAGGCTGAAAAGAAAATCCAGATTCTCGAAAAATATGTTAAATCCCATATGGCAGAAGGGATGGCGGCGGATGCCGCCAAGCGGATCAGTGAAATTAAGAGCGCCACGGATGCCGAACGCTTCAATCGTTTCCTGAAAGAGACGGACGCCCTAGTGCAGGCGGGCGATTACCAGAAAGCGCTTGACCTGTATAAACAAAAACTGCAATCAGCCACCGACGCTGACAGCAAGAAGACCATCAACGGCATGATTCAGAAAGTCCTCGGGCTGAGCGAGCAAAAGGATTTTGAGCAGGTTACGGCTGTTTCCCTGACCGGGAGCCCCGATCAGAAAATGGATACATTCCAGCGATATCTGGCGGATCATCCCGAAGGGAAAAACATCGACAAGGTAAAGGCGCTGGTCAATGAAATCAGCGGCGAATATTTTATATACGTCAACAAGCAGCTCGCAGTGTATGACCAGTCGGAAAAATGGGAGGATGGCTTGAATTTATGCCGGAAATACATCGACACATACGATAACAGCAACTCTGACCGCTTAAAACAACTGGTGCCGGTATATGAGGAGAAGATCCGGAGTGAAAAGATATTCGCCGGCCTGGTTCAAAAAGCAAACGCTCTGGGAACGGACTACGCTGGCGCATTGGAAATTTTCAAAGACTATCTGGAAGCCTATCCGGACACATCCGTAAAAAATAAAATCCAGAAAGAAATAGAACGGTTGGATGGATTACTCGCCGCCCAGTCCACTGAAAAGGCCGAACAGGACATAAGAGCGCAACTGGCCAAAACCGGCGGACGTTTTATTGAACGGGCCGGCGGAGTGGTTGTCGACACGAAAACCGGATTGATGTGGGGAATCATGGATTCAACCGTCACTCAGACCGCCACCAAATGCCTGACGTATGATGAGGGTAAAAAATACATCAAAAATTTAAAAACCGGCGGCTTCACCGACTGGCGGCTTCCCACCCCAGCCGAGCTGACCGGGATTTACGCCAGCGCCTTCCCGTCAACCGGCGCAAAAACCTACTGGACGTCTGAAAATTACACCGGTTATGCTGACGGATGGCATGTCATGGTAGACACCGTATCCACGGAAGACTCCATTCACTGGGAGATTATCCGGAAAGACTCACTGGAATGCGGGGCCGTCCGGGCGGTCCGAAAGCCCTAGCGCAGCAGAAAAACGGTGCCCAATTCCTTCAACCGGTATTATTTTTTATTAAACACAGCATCATATAGCAGGTCTATGGCCGGTTTTAAAAAACTATCCGCATGAATCATCCGGATCATCCGAAGGTTCTCCTGATCCTCCAGCGAAACAATTTTCCCAGCTTCATTCGAAATGGCCTGGGTCAGTTCCTCCACATCGCCAACGCTCCGGAAAATCCGGGTCAATGCGACCCGAACCGCGTTGGACCGCTTCAAATTCATCATGTCAAGTCCCTGACGCAATATTTTGGCGTCAATGCCTTCCATCTCCTTGATCGCTTTTGTAATGGGAGATGCACTGGATAAATTTTCACCGGCCGCATTGAGGGATAAATCAATCCCAACCGGCGCTGTTTTGGCGACAGTCTCCGCCGAAACAGGCGGAGCCATAATGGGGTCTCCGATCACGATCGTCTGGTGATAACAAACCTCCGGATCTATCGTCACACCGGTCATGTATATAAAACGGCCATTAAGCAATTGCGTCTGACGGAAATCAGATATTTGCGCCACAAGGATATGATTCTGCAATAAGCCCTGCATGATTTCGATCTCACGCCGCCGTTTTTCAGAATCCGCTTCTTTTGTCTCATACCGGGCGGTGATGGCGCCATCATGGGTTTCGACATAGACATACACGCGGCCCCCCGGATCGAAATCCACCTGAAACGCGCCGGAAAGATCAACCACCGACGCCGGCCCGGCGCCAAAACTTTCCCGAAGGATGGAAATCCTGTCATCCGTTGTCTGGTTCATGATAAACTCCCCGAACGGGACGAGCGTGTTGCAAGTCTTTAATTTTGACTTTTTACAAGGTCGTCAATATTGATCATTAAACACTGCCTGCCACAACAGGTCCACAACCGCATCCAGAAAACCATGGTCGCTCAATGACTTCACCATTTGAAGCGCCATCCGGTCTTCAGGGGTGACAATTTTCAATGCCTCATTTTGAATAGCGGATTCCAGTTCTTCCATGTCCAGCGCGCTTCGAAAAATCCGGGTCAAGGCCAGCCGGACGGTGCCGGACCGTTTCAGGCCCATCATATCAAGATTTTGGCGCAACATTTTCGCATCCACGGATTCCAGTTGCGACAAGGCTTTTTCAACCAAAGAGCTGACGGTTTTCAGACGATTGCCGTCTTCCTCAATGTCAAAATCCAGTTGAAACGCGTCCGGGTCTTCCCTATGCGCCGGAACATCCGCCGATTCTTCCGGGATCACCTTAATGGCGTCCGCTCCGATTTCTATCGGTTCATCCGCATCATCCGGAGCGGGCATCTCCACAACCGCGTTATAAATACACACCTCACCGGTTTCCCGGGATACGCTGAATGGCGAAATACGGGCCAAGCCGTCTAAATGCCGGGAAAGGACGTATTGCGCGGATTCAACCAATTCCTGCCGCTTCAGGGCGGCATTTTCCCTGATTTTGATTCTTGCCCGGACATGCTCCGGACTGCTGCTTAAGGCATAAATATCCACTTCATCGCCGGAATCCAGCCTTACCCGGAAACCGCCGGTGCGCTCTGAAATCGCAAGTCCCGCATCCTTCAGGGCGTTCTTCAGGATGGTCACTTTATCTGTTATCGGCTGATTCATCGCCATTCCGCCCGCATCAGTTATCATTAATGCCGGCCGGCCAGAGATAATAAAATCCCGAAAGATTTAAAAGAGCGGCATCCGGCAGGCCCAGATCAATCAGCGGGGATTGCGCACCGCCGCCATACCGGGTTTGGGAATTATACAGATTGTCGTTGGCGTATTCCTCCCGGCGGTACACGATAACCCGGCTGTTTTCATCCAGCCCGGCTATTTTTTCCGTGCGGGCGATGGCATCCCCCATATAGCCGATTGCATCGATCAATCCGAGGCGCAACGCTTCCTGGGCAAGATATATCCGGGCGGTGGAGATATCCTTGACAGCCTCTGGGGTGATATGCCGGTGCTCAATGACCAGGTCAACAAACCGTTTCCCCAAAGAATCCGTGAGCCCCTGAAAAATTTTATCCTCGGCTTCCGTCGCCTTGCGGAACGGCGACCCCATGTCCTTATTAACGCCGGACGTATTCGCAGAGATGTCAACGCCGATCTTATCCATCAGCCCATACACTTTCGGCCTCAAAAAAATCACGCCAATGGAACCGGTGACGGATGTGGGGTGGGCCATGATAAAATCCGCCGGAAGCGCCATGTAATACCCGCCGGATGCCGCCACATTCATGATCACCGCCGTCACCTTTTTGCCTGTCCGTTTCTTAAAAGATGCTATCTCGTGATAGATAATATCGCTGGCTGTCACCGACCCGCCGGGGGAATCGATTTTGAATATCACCGCCTGAATTTCCGGATCCTTTTCCGCCAGCCGCAGTTGGGAGACAATATCCTGAACCAGGCCAGGGGCATTGCGGATCATGCCTTTTTTCGAAATATCCGAAATGATGCCATTGACGGGGATCATCAATATTTTCCCCTTGGCTTCGCCTTCAATCGTATACTCCTTCAATGGGTCGGACGCGTCCGTGAACAATTTGACGGTGGGAAACATGCACCCGTTGGCTACCAGCAGCACACCGCTCATCAGCAAAAAAACGCCAGACGCCGTATCGTTAACTTCACAAAACCCTCCTGAAATAATTCAATAATGATGTCATTAAAAATAAAATATACAATAGGGACGGGGGAAGCACAAGAGCGAATATTGATGAGATATTGACGTTTCAGAATGCGGTGCGGATACGTTGCTAAGAATCAGCGTTGTCCGGTTAGTTTTTTGCATATGCAATGACGGTTGAATATGTCAAATTTTTTCTTTGGGTTTTAAATACCTACCTCTGTTTACCTTGACTTAAATGGAGACATCACTCATATTTTAATAGAAATAGAAAAAACAAGTGATCCGACATATTTTTATGAATTGCCAGAACGCTTGGTAGATCAGCCTGAGGACCGCTGGAATTTTTAATGCGGAGAATGGTGCATGTATGGTTTTAGAAGCCTATCGCTGTTAAAATGAAAAAGCCCCCCTAACGGGAGGCTTCGGGCAGCCTTAAAAGGCTTGCCTGCGAAATACACATTCTTGTTATGAATGGTCGCACAGGCATTAATCAGTTACAATCTGAAAATAGACTTACCGGTTTTTCAACTTTTGTCAATGCGAATTTTTTAACGGGAGATTGATATGCCAAAAATTCTTGGGCTGGACATGGGGACGAACTCCATTGGGTGGT
>DAIEHU010000309.1 GCA_027353395.1 Desulfobacteraceae bacterium | reverse complement strand
AATCCACGTCTTTTTCAACAGGAATCAGGGTTCTGATTTTGCGCTCGTTGAGATGTTTGGGCAACGGAGAAAACATCAGAATGCCGTTCACCTCTTTTTTTGCACCGATTTCCGTCACTGCTTTTTCAAAAGCCGCCTGATCGATGGTTTCCGGGTATTCAAACACCTCACAATCCATGCCCACGCCTATGCAGGTTTTTTTTGCGCCGCCCTCATAAAACAAATCATCAGGACGTGCGCCCACGCGGATAATGCCGAGTTTTGGGGTTGTGCCCTTTGCTTTCAGCGCCTCAACCCGTTTCATCATGTCCGCCTTCATTGCATCCGCAACGGGTTTTGCTTTCAGAACTTCCGCCATTTTGACCGTTCTCCCTTATTTTGTAAGTTTGGAAATAACCAGATTCAACGTTTCATCCGCAATTTTGCAACCGTCACTAACCAGACGATCCATCTCTTCTCGCGCGGATTTGACAAAATTCTGATCCTTGATGGTATTGAGGTTGATGACAACATTGAGTTTGCCAGAAATCAAAGCGGCTTTCATGAACGCCACGCCGCAACCCACATCGGAAATTGCGAGCATGGTTCCGATCTGCCCCATGCGCTCATGAATTTTAATGCCCTCATACGCCTTGCGCATGATATCCATCGGTACGGAGCACGCTGTTTTGGAGCATTTCTCCATGGTTTCTTCCTTGAATTTGATTTCTTCCGGCGTGCTTTTCGGAAGACCATAGGCTTTGGACAACGGCTCGAACACTTCCGCATCCTTGTCCACCAGGCTTTTGAGCTCGGCAATGACTTTGCCGCCTTTTTCAATCAGGTCTTTGACCTCGGGCTCCACATCCGCATACTTCTTCTTGCCGAGTGTGAGATTGCCCACCATGTTGGAAAGCGCCATGCCAATTGCGCCGCCCATTGCCGCCGCCCCGCCGCCGCCCGGAACCGGCGCTTTGGTTGCCAATACTTCAATAAATTCCTTGCAGGATTTGTCCAACATTGATGCCATGTTTCAGTATTCCTCCTTATAAATTGTTATTATTCTTGTTCAAAACACTCAATAAACTATTGGAAGCGACGGGTATCCAAAACTTTCTGGCCGGGATCGAAAGTCCCGGGCTCAACCAGCCGCACCGCGACCTCCCAGCCTGTCAGTTCGGACAATTCCCGGTGCAATTGTTCCACAAACAGGCGCTGTTTTTTCATCCGATCAAAAAAATTAAGATTGGAAATTTCAAGAAGAACGGTCAGTTGGTCCAGCCCATCCAGACGTTCCACCACCACCTGAAAAACCGGCTCTCCCCCGCTGACCTTAGACAGCACCTGGGCGATCTGCTGGGGCGAGATGCTCACTCCCCGGACCACCATGACATCATCGCTGCGTTTGAATATTCTCCCTATCCGGCAATGGGTGCGGCCGCAGCGGCACGGCTCATAATTGATACTGGCGATATCCCCGGTTCGAAAACGGATCAGTGGAAACGCTTCCTTGGAAATGGATGTCAACACCAGCTCCCCCTCCTGCCCCGGCGGCAGGGAGTTGAGGGTGAGCGGATCAATGATTTCTGGAATAAAATGATCTTCCGCAATATGCAACCCGTTTTTTTCAGCGCATTCCCATGCAACGCCAGGGCCGAAAAGCTCGGTCATGCCATAAGTGTCGGTGGCGATGATGTGCATCCGGGTCTCAATCTCCGCACGCATGGCCTCGGACCAGGGCTCGCATCCGAACACCCCGCATTTCAAGGATAGGCTTCGGGGATCCAGGTTCATTTCCTCCATCTGGCGTACCAGACTGACGGCCAGGGTCGGGGGAGACACCAGCACGGTGGTACGAAAATCCCGCATGATCTTCACCTGGGCCGGGAGTCTACCGGAAGACATGGGGATCACGGAAGCCCCGATTTTTTCAGCGCCCACCTGCACCCCGAAAGGGCCGGTGGTGATGCCGAAATTCATGGCGATCTGAACCACATCATCGCTGTTCACCCCCACAGCTGTAAAATTGCGGGCCATCAGCTCAGCCCACTGGTCGATATCATTGCGGGTGAATCCGATGACAATGGGGTCTTCAAAATGAATGGACGCCGTATGCAGACGCACCACTTCTCTTAACGGAACGGCAAACATGTCATAAGGGTAGTTTTCGCTCAAGTCCCGGCGGTTGATGAACGGCAGCCGCTTGAAATCAGAAAACATTCTCATGTCTTCGGGCATGAAATCCACTTCCCTGAAAATCTTGCGGTAATGCCGGACATTTTTATACACCCGGTGCAGGGTGGCCTGGAGTTTTTCAAGCTGAAGCTGCCGGATTTCATCCCGGCTCATGCATTCATTTTTTTTATCCCAGAATTCCATTGGTGGTTTCCCCGTAGTTCAAAAAATATTCATGGGCTCGCAACAAATCCCGGTTCGGATGGTTTCGTCAAGATTATTCCCAGATATCCCGCTGCTCCCTGCCCAGATATGCCCGTTTAATGTCCTGATTTTTCAGAAGTTTTTGAGCGTCTTCCTCAAGAACAATTTTCCCGGTTTCGATCACATAGCCCCGATCTGCGATTTTCAAGGCCGCATTCGCATTCTGCTCAATTAAGAGAACTGTAAGCTTCCGTTCTTTCTGCAAATTGGCGATCAGTTGAAAAATTTCCTTGATAATCAGAGGGGCAAGGCCCATGGACGGTTCGTCCAGGAGCAACAGCCGAGGCCGGGACATAAGGGCCATGGCGATGGCCAGCATCTGCTGTTCCCCCCCGCTTAAGGTGCCGGCATATTGCTTTTGCCGATCCTTCAATATGGGGAACAACTCAAAAAGACCATCGATATCGGTTTTGAGCTGTTTTTTGCCATGCCGTTTATAGATAATATATCCCCCCAGTTCCAGATTTTCGTAGACCGGCATGGGCCGGAAAATCTGCCTCCCTTCCGGAACATGAGCGATTCCCATGTTAACAAGTTTTTCAGGACTTGCCCCGGTGATTTCCCGGGAATCAAAAAATATTCTGCCGCTTTGAACCGGCTGCAATCCGCTAATGGTCCTGAGCGCCGTGCTTTTGCCGGCCCCATTAGGTCCTAACAATCCAAAAACGCTTCCGGAATTCACCTGAAAAGAGATTTTGTCGACAGCTGGATGAGCATTATAAGCATGAGTGAGTTCTGAAACTTCAATCGCTAGGTCATTTTGGGACATCGCATGAG
>DAIEHU010000308.1 GCA_027353395.1 Desulfobacteraceae bacterium | reverse complement strand
TCGGAGTGAAGTGGAATAAGGATAAACCGGCACTATGGCAAAATTTCCAAGCAGTGAAGAATATCGATAAGGCCTGTCAGTATTCTTATTTTCGGCAGACCACAATATCTTGAATAAGCTTTTTTCCTGATTTTTTGGAAAATTTGGCTGGCTATTGCAAGGTGCAGCGAAGGGTGAATTTTAATGGTGAGGATTGTGGCAAGTATGCTTGGCGTTTCATCCTTATAATCCTTATCAAATAGTGGGTAATCGATTCTTTTTCCATTCCGTCATGTGACCTTTTAGCAAGCGGATATTTCGATACCCAATTATCCATAATAACCTTCTTGCCAGAATGGCTCTTGGGCCATGTTCACAGGTTAATATAATCGGTTCCTTACAATCTCCGGGGAGGCGTTTTTTATTCCAGAGGATCGAATAAAAAGGTATATGGACGGCGTTCTTAATGTGCGCTGATTTAAATTCATACCCGGAACGTACATCAATTATCAAAGGGGGCTTTTCCCGACCCATTTCGTGAAGCAATTCATTTTGTAAGATTTTACTCATAAAAGCTTTCCAGTCTCAAATATTACGGCGACAAGCACATCCCATTTTTTAAAAGAAAAATTTTGATATGCTGTCAATCGATGGCATTAATGCTTTAATACTGTATAATCCGAGGCAAAAAGAACTCGGGTTTGGGAGACTCTATAAGCAATTAGGGGTATGGCGATCCGGACACCAATGCCGAAACAGGCGACCGAAAGCATAAATCTGTTGACCAGTATTGCCACGTTGTCTATCCAGTAAATTTTTTCCTTTCCAGGAGCATTTCCATAAACGCATCCACCCGGGTCTGGAACTGGGCCAGGGAAAAATTGCGTTCATCCATATGGTCTGCGTCGATGATCACCGACGGGATGCCGAGTTCCCGTTCCAGGGCTTGCTTGATTTCCATCTGACCCAGGGTAATGGGAAGGCAGGACTTGTTTCGGTGAAAAATCACGCCGTCAATGGCATAGTCCCGGCAGGCTTTGAGCACCATTTCTTTGCGCTTGTTGATGGAGACGCAGGAGACCAGCGGATAGGACATGAGGCTTTTTAAGGCAAGGGCTTTTTTGGGGTTTTGGGTATCGAGCCGTATGGACCATGCGGCGGAATAGGTTTCAGCCACCACCACGCCGCCGAATTTTTCAAAATAATTAAACAGCCCCATATTATACCACAAAGGAATATTGTCCCAGAACAGGCGGATTTTTTCATTCTCAACGGCACCGGTGCCGGTTTCAGCCTTTTGTCTGATCTCGTCCCGGACCCGGGTCAGGTAATCCACGGCAATCTGAGTTCCCTGCAGCGTTACCATGACAAACATGATTCCCATTTCCGCGGCGGAAAACGGCACCGGCCGATACCGGCGGAAAGACATGATTTCATCCCAGAGTTCACAGGCCCGGTCGGAAAGGGCGACGACTTCTTTCAGCCGGTCTTCATCAAGCCGGCGGCCGGTGGTTTCAGTTAGAAAATCCGCCAGCCGCTGACTTTCCGACATGGCATAATCAATATGATAGTCCTTTATGTCTTCCACCGCCACCTGGGGCAAGTCCGCATAAAAAACTTTTGATTCCGGGAAGCGGCGTTCCAGCGCATGAAAAATTTTCATCACCGGCACGCAGCCGCCGCCGGGAGACAGGATCATGTCTGGCTCCGGCAGGCCGCCGAAAGGCAAGTCTTTTTCATTCATCAGGCCGTGGACGTATCCGATGATATTCCGCAGATATCCGCAAAGATCCCGGGAATAGCCCATATCTTCGGAAACCGTAAAATTCCGGGGTGTCAGTCCGAAGGCCGCGCATACCGGCGACCAATTTTCCGGAAATACCGGTTGAAGGTCCATGGCGTAAAAAAGTTCGATGGCCCCGTTCATGGGCGGCATCCAGCCCACGGGCCTGCCTTCTGATTTGGCCGACATGCACCGGAGATAATAGTCGGCAACGACTTTTTGCAGTTCCCTGGCGGTCTTGAGACGTTTGGTGGATTTCTGTGTTTTTTCCATTGGAATTTAAGCAACACTCCCCATCATTTCAAAAAAGCTTTCCAGCCTCGTTTTCAGCTGGGCTTCCATCTGCCATGTTTCATCCATTTCAATCAGGATCGAAGCAAATCCGTTTTTTTTAAGCGCTTCCGACAACGCCGGGTAATCGGCAAGGTGCGGTGTGCAGAATTTCTGTAAAACAAAGATCATGCCTCTTGCGCCGGAATCTCTTGCCAACTCCAGAAGACGCTGGCTGCGATGGGTAGCCCTGGATCTGGCAGGGCAGGGAAACCGGTTCATATATCTGTCAATAACTCGGTCTATGGGCGTTTCACCCTCACCATGAGGCGGGAAAATCTGCCGGAAACCATTGCATAGATCATCGGCAACAATCCGGCCGCCGGAAGATTCGATAATGTCAAGAATCCCCGGATCTTCAATCAGGCTCCCGCTGACTATAACCGGGAAGCCGTCTTTTGTTGCCCGGGGATCTTGAGGAAGCTGATCCGTAAAATCTTTTAACATCGTAAGGTACTGGCCGGGCGGCGTTAGAAAACCTGCATCCACAATGGTCATCAGGCTGCTTGAAGAAACAGCGGGATTGCCTTTATGACGACGGTCGTACAATTCAAGCTGAATGCTTCGAATGCGGGAATACAGATCCATGGAATCCTTTAGTGAGGTTTCGCTGAAATGGCCGCCAGCGCCTTCGAGCCTGTCCGCCAATTCAAAAATGGCCGATCTGTAATATGCTCTGGATTCAGGATTATTATTGTACGGAATCGGTATGGTGTGAAAAAACCTGTCTTTGAAAATATCTTTCCAGATATTGACCAGGCCGCAGGCTGCATCACAGGAATATCCCTGAACTATTCCTGTGAGAAAATCGTACTGGCCGTTAAGCGCTTTTTCAAGGGACAGTTTCATAAACGGGCAGATAAAATCCGGCAGATGGGCGTTTGCTTTGTCCATCCGACCGGCGCCGGTATTGATGCGGATGGGAATGAATCCGGACGCATGGAGTATTTCAATGGGCGTATAGGTGCAGAAATAGCCTATTATTTTTTGGCCTGACGCGGATAATGCCATAAGGCGCTCCCTGCTGTCGGCGATTGACTTTTTAAAGGGTTTTATCGGGTCGTTTGTCATTTTATTTCTCTGCATACAGGTCATCCAGCATGTTCATATATCT
>DAIEHU010000307.1 GCA_027353395.1 Desulfobacteraceae bacterium | reverse complement strand
TTATTTTTTTCCGGCCTTTCCGATGGGGCGCAATCCTTTCAATGCAGCGCCCATCAAAAAGAGTCTGAGCAAGCCCATCGCTGTCATATGCCTTATCGCCAATAATCTTGGCAGGGGCATATCAGTAAAACCGCTGTCAATCGTCGCTTCAACCAGCTTTACCTCATGAGGCGAAGCGCTCTCAATGTGAGCGGCGACAGGAAAACCAGAAACGTCCGTGATTGCCATGATCTTGGCGCCCTTGCCATGCTTTGTCTTGCCGGCAGCAAGGCCCTTTTTTTTCCGGCACAAACGTACCGTCGATAAAGGCTTCACGGACATCAATGCCGCCTCGTTCAAACAGGTTCTGCGCAAGCTCATGGGCGATGGATCGAAAGACGCCTTGTCTCACCCATTGCTGGAAACGTCTATGGCAGGTCTGGTATGGAGGGTGCCTTGGCGGAAGATCTTGCCAGGGTACTCCTGTTCGCAATATCCATAGGATTCCATTTAATACTTCTCGCGGATCTCTTGGCTTACGCCCTCGCGGATCTTTCGGCGGCGTTGACGGCTTGATCAGCGGCTCTGTCCTGTTCCATTGTTTGTTTGTAAGTTCCATTCTGATTATATTGCATAATCAGATACTTATGAATAGTCCTATTTTTAAATATTTTAATTAATTATATATTGATCATATTTAATATATAATTTCAATTGGTTATACTCAAATCACACAAGCTCGATTGAGATTTTTTTGAGATGGCTTGTAATCAAAACAATACCCTGACCCAAACTCCTGTTCGCCTGGCAGGTTATCGTGTCAGCGGCGTCGATTACTGGATCGCCACCGACCGCCGGGATTTGACGGCAGAGCAGGCCGCCGACGCGTATAAGCTCCGATGGGAAATCGAAAGCTTTTTTGCCTGGTGGAAGCGTCACTTGGAGGTCTATCATCTGATGGCCAGAAGCCGATACGGACTCATGGTCCAGATATACGCCGGACTGATCACCTATCTGCTTTTGACCATCTATTGTCAGGAAGTTCACAAAGAGCGGGTCAGCATAAAACGCGTTCGGGAAAACTGCGCATCCAAATCCAAAACGAGCTTCGCCAAAGCGGCTGGTACCCAGATGATTATTTTTTCAAAGAACAAAACCACGCCAGGCTACACGCAAAAACCTAACCGGACAACGGTGTTGAAGAATATGATATTGACAAAAAATACAATTAAATTCAATTAATGACTTTCCTAAAGCAGAAAATTTACGTCAAATTTTTTTAACCACAGAGTACACAGAGCAACTGCTTTATTTTAAATAATTTTTCTCTTCCCTGTGATCTCTGTGGCTAATTGATCTCCATATGCTCAGAAAAGGGGAATATTATGGTAAAAGGATTTACGGCTGCGGGGATCGCGGCGGGCATCAAGAAAAACGGCGCAAAAGACCTGGGGCTGATCGTATCCGCCGTTCCGGCGTCTGTGGCCGGGGTGTTTACCCGCAATCAGATCAAGGCCGCGCCGGTGGTGCTGGACATGGAGCGGGTGGCCGGGGGCACCTGCCGGGCCGTCATCGCCAACAGCGGCAACGCCAACTGCTGCACTGGCGAACAGGGTATGAAAAACGCGATTCGCATGGCGAAACTGGCGGCGGATGCGATCGGGGCGCCGGAAGAGATGGCCCTCGTGTCTTCCACCGGCGTGATCGGCCAAGCCCTGCCGGTGGAGAAAATCGCCGCCGCTATTCCGGATCTTGTCAGTGCGTTATCGCCGGACGGGTTCCTGAATTTCGCCGAAGCCATCATGACCACGGACACCAAGCCCAAGATGATCACCCGGACCGTGGATGTGGACGGAAAGTCATTTGCCATAGTGGCGACCGCCAAAGGCGCGGGAATGATCCGGCCGGACATGGCCACCATGCTCAGCTATGTGTGCACGGACGTTGAAGCGGACGCGCAGACCCTGAAGCAGGTTTTGAGCCGGGCCGTGAATCTTTCCTACAACCGGATCACCATTGACGGGGACACGAGCACCAACGACACGGTCCTGATTCTCGCAAACGGTCTATCCGGTGTTTCTATAAATGATGCGGGAGTAAAAGAGCGGTTTCAGGCGGTTCTGGACGAAATGCTCATCACTCTTGCCAAAATGGTGGTGAAAGACGGAGAAGGGGTCACCAAGCTGGTGGAGATCCGGGTGACGGGCGCGGCCTCGGATGCGGACGCGGACAAGATGGCGGACACCGTGGCCCATTCCAATCTCGTCAAAACCGCGTTTTTCGGGGAGGACGCCAACTGGGGCCGGATTATCGGCGCCTTGGGCCGGTCCGGCGCGCCACTTCTGCCGGATGCGGTGGATATATCGTTTGATGACGTGCTGCTGGTCAAAAACGGCCTGTGGTGCGGGGCTGATGCCGAGGCAGAGGCCTCAAAAGTCCTCAAACTGCCGGAGTTTGCCGTCAACATCGATGTACACATGGGCAACGGCCAAGCGTCTTACTGGACCTGCGATTTTTCCATTGATTACGTGAAGATCAACGCGGATTACCGGTCATAGCAATCTGATTTGACTGTCTCAAACGGGCGGTGATCCTGATGCTGGATATCTTACCGGCATTGATTGTTTGGGTGTTACGTCTTGAGCCGGGCGTTCTTTGGAAGAAGATTCTTTTATTGAAAAGCTTGAACGCCTTCTGGATCGAAATCTAAAACCACAAAAACCTGGAGCCAAAATAAAAATAAGTAAGGTTCATCCGGTAGTTGCGTACCTGTATTGTTTCAGCCGACTAAAGCATACTTGGCCTGATGGATAGCCAGAATTTTCAATTTAAAAAATTCCATGTCCCGGAAGCCATAGGCTTGTCGCTTCATGGTTTTGATTTTGTTGTTTAATCCCTCAAGTGGGCCTGATGAAATGGGAAAATCATAATAAGCCAGAATGCCGGTTCTGTGCGCGGCCAGGGTGCGGGCGAATTTCATCAGGATCGGGATTTTTGAGTTCAACGCCTGGTTGACCCAGGCCTGGAGCCAACTTGATGCGTCACTTTTATTACGTTGACGCCATAAATGCCGCAACGCCTCCTTCAGATAATAGGCGATAGCCAACACTTGATTGATTTCAAGGGCTTCCTGGAGCCGCTGCGGTTCATTTTTGCCGGCGTCCAGGTTCTCAGGGTTTTTCAACAGGAGCCAGCGGGTGCCTTTGATGACCTTTTTATGCAGCCGTTCGGTGGTGGT
>DAIEHU010000306.1 GCA_027353395.1 Desulfobacteraceae bacterium | reverse complement strand
TTCCAGCGCCATCGATAGCGGCGAAGTTTTCTGCCATCCTGTGTTTTTATTTTTTTCCGGCCTTTCCGATGGGGCGCAATCATTTCAATGCCGCGCCCATCAAAAAGAGTCTGATCGAACCCATCGGTGTCATATGCCTTTCGCGGATCTCTTGGTTTACGCCATCGCGGATCTTTCGGCGGCGTTGACGGCTTGATCAGCGGCTCTATCCCGTTCCATTGTTTGTTTGTAAGTTCGATTCTGATTATATTGCATAATCAGATACTTATGTCTAGTTATTTTTTAAGTATCTCAATTAATTATATATTCGCCATATTTAACATATAATTTCAATTGGTTATACTCAAATCACACAAACCCGATTGAGATTTTTTTAAGATGGCTTGTAGTAAAAGCCGCAGCCTGGACTTATAATTTCAATCCCATTTGCATTCAAGCTGGGATTAGAGAGATTCCAGCGATCCCTGGCGCATGATGATCAATGCCAGTTTTTGTACCGCCCTTCTTTTTTCTTCGGCGGTTCTGCCGGGATAATTCCGGAAGGTCAGCACCACGCCGGCCAGGGATGCGAAAAACGCCTGGGTGTTCAATTTCAGATTGCCGGCGTCCCCGGTCTGCTTCACCACATTGTCAAACATATTGAGAAAGTACCGTTGGACCCCGTTGAATTTTTTTAAGGCCTGGGGATTTAATTCCCCCCGAATCATAAAATGCACCATCATCTGAAAAGTGGCCTCGTTATCCACCATATAATCCACCACCGCAAGGGTGATGGTTTCCATGGTATCACCGTTTTTGACCCGTTGCTGCAATAATTTCTCAATCGTGTTGATGTCCTGAATCAACGCCTCAACAAACAGATCGTCGCGGCTGGGAAAATACCTGTAGATGGAAGCGGCGGAAACGCCGGCTTTCACGGCGATATCCCGCATGCCGATTTCATGAAATGATTTTTCCTCAAACAAGTCCATGGCCGCTTTGATGATCAACTGCTTGCGGACTTCCCGTTCATCTTCCCGTAATTGTTTAAATGTTGATTTATCCTGCAATGTTTTTATCCTCCGAAACCTGGTCATACAAAAAAAGAAATGAATCATCCGTCTATTGGTTGAGCCCGTAAAAGGTCAAAAATCGGCTTTTTACGAGCCCGTCATCTGTTTGGCGTAATTTTTTTGCAAGCTACCACGGTTCATAGAAATAAACAATGTTTTTAAAAACGCCATCGTAAGATAGATGAAAATATTTCTTCCGGAAGTTCAAACTTTTCTCGTTCGTAGTCTCCCGGAGAAAGTGTTCATTGTTTTTCACAAATCTTCAGCACCAGTTCCTCCAGCACCAGAACCGGTGACTGCCCTGTCGTTTTCAGTTTCACATCCGCCTGATGCAGGCAGTCAAGCGCCCGGCAAAGCTCAGCGGTGGTGTATTTATCGCTTCGCAAAAACTGCTGATAAACGGGATACGGGTTGTTGGGATTTTTGGCGATAATCAGGTCCGTGGCGGTTTTGGGGCTGGTTTTCGTATCCTGCCGGGAGATTTCGCCATCGCCTTTAAACGCCATCTGATGCGCCTGAACCTGACGGATGACGGTTTCGTCATGCTTGACCACCAGGGGCAAAATCTGGCTTTTAAACCGGTCAAACCCCATGCCTGCCTGCCATGCGCCACCGGATGAACTCTCCAGAAAGCCTCGGGTGATCATCAATTTGCGGATTTGATTGGTGATCGCCGTCAGCACCTGCAAATAGTGGTATCCGGAAGACAACAGCGAGTTGACGTGATACAGGGATTTCACCGTGTCCCGTTCAGACACCGCGCCGGTTAATTCATATACCGGATCCTGCTTCGTGCGGGTTAAGACCGCCTGAACATCTCCGGCCGTAATGCGTTCCCGGCCTTTCGCATAATCAATCAACTTTTCAAGGCTGTTGGTAAATGTCCGCAAATCAAAGCCGGTCATTTGAAACATATTGTCAAAGGCGGTGGCGTCAATTTCTTTTCCGTGTTTTACAAGCAACCGATGCGCATGTTGCTGCAGAAGCCGCCGCTGCTCATCCTGATCGGCCTTTTTGTTTCCTTTGGCCACCGAGCAGTCAATGATGACCCCGCAATTTTTGATGGTTTTATACAGCCCTTTTCGCTTGTCAATGGTATCGGTGGAAATGATCAGAAAATTATTTTGAGGGAAACCGCGCTCGATGGCGGCCTTTAAACGTTCGGCGTCATCACTGGCGGCTGGAACCGCCTGATGGGTTTCTCTGCAGAACGCGGCCAGTTTTTTGACCCATTCCACATCTGCCGCCAGATCGTCTTCCGATCCGAATTTATCCATAATGGCCGCATCGGTAAGGCCGGAAAGATCCAGTTGAAGGCGGCTCAGAAGGTTTAAAAAAAGAGGCGCCGCTTTTTCCGGCCCGCTATCATCAAAATTCTGACGGACTCTCTGGACCTGATTGTCCTGATTCTGCCTGGAGACGAACAATGTGGCGTCCCGGAGTTCAATGATTTTTTTCCCGGAGAAAAAGGAATAGGTATTCATCTGGTCGATGATGCCCACCATATCCCCCTGATCCTTTGGATGGATCACGTCATAATTCTGGCGCTGGGCGGCCTTGTCCGGGATGATGGCGTTGACAATCAGACGCACCGCCTCCTGATACAGAAATTCTTCGCCAAAAATCAGAAACACGGGCGCAGGATTGGTTTTGGGCAGATCCTGAACGTATTTTTGAAGTGCGGAATACGGAATTTCAGGCATTTTTGGATGCGGCGGCGTGTTTGCGGCCCAGGATAATCAACATGATAATGGCGAGCGCTGCAAAACTGAGCCCAATGGCCTGGGAAATGGACAATACGTTTAAAATTTCGCCGCCCCTGAAATCCGCGCGGAAGCTTTCGATGATGGAACGGTTGACCCCATACAGCGCCATATAAATCCAAAATAACTGGCCGTCATATCGCTTGGACTTGCGAAAGGCGAATAACAGCAGAAACACCAGGAGATTGGCGCCGGATTCATAAAGCTGGGTAGGATGCACTGGCAGATTTAACGGCGCAAGCGACTCCGGATTATGAAATGTAACAGCCCAGGGCAGATCACAGGCTTTTCCATAGCAGCAGCCAGCGGAAAAACACCCGAGTCGGCCCAGAAAATGGCCCAGGGGGAGTGAGATGGCTGCGATATCGGCGCATTTTCCCAAGGGCAGATGGTATATTTTAAAATACACCAGAACCACCAGGACCGCGCCGAT
>DAIEHU010000305.1 GCA_027353395.1 Desulfobacteraceae bacterium | reverse complement strand
TTTCACCATTGGCTTTCAGGGCGTTCACCAGACGTAGTTTTTGTTCAGGCACAACCCGGGCGAACAGGTTGACAGACTGGATCCGGCGCTTCAGGTCATTGTCGTCCATTTTATCCAGCTGCCGTCCCGTGATATAGTCATCCGCCGGTGTCAAGCCGATTTGTCCGGCAATACTCCGGGCGGTTCCGGGATAGTCTCCGGTTATCATGGCGACTCGGATGCCGGCGGTATGGCATTCCGCGATGGCCTCGGCGACATTGGGCCGTACCGGATCTGAAAAGCCGATCAAGCCAAGGAATTCGAAATGAAAATCGTGCTGTTCCCCGGGTAGAGGGGACTGCCGTAAGAACGCCCTGGCGACGCCTAAAACCCGAAGCCCTTGGTCCGCCATTAAATGAATATGCCCGGCAAGTTCCTGTATCTGTCCGGCGGTCATGTGGCTGAGATCCGCAATGGCTTCCGGCGCGCCTTTTGCGGCGATCACCTGCTCATCGCTGTTAGGCGACCGCCATACCAGCGACAGGCTCAACAATTCCTGAGACAAAGGATATTCACGAACCAGCGTCCAGTTGTCATGGAGATGTTCCGTATTTTTCAAACAGCAATCCCCCAGTTTTCTGAGGGCTTTTTCCATGGGGTCAAAGGGGTCTTTCTGGCTGGCCAGAATCCCGAACTCCACCAGCGCGTGGAATTTTTCCGGCAGCTGGTTGCTCTCCTCGTTTAGAATGGTGTAGAAATCCCCATCCGCATAGATATGGCTGACCGACATCTGGTTTAAGGTCAGTGTCCCGGTTTTGTCGACGCATAAAACGGTTGTTGATCCCAGCGTCTCCACAGCCGATACCCGGCGGGCCAGCACCCGTTTTTGGGATATCCGCCATGCGCCCATGGCCAGAAAAATTGTCAGCACCACGGGAAATTCTTCCGGCAATATGGCCATGGCCAAGGTAATGCCGGATAAAATTCCTTTCAGCCAGTTTCCCCTGGTAAGTCCATAAACGATGACAATCAGTCCGCAGAGAAAGAGCCCAAAAAGCGCCAGCTTCACCACCAGGCGGGCGGTTTCCCTTTGCAACGGGGTCTGTTCGCTCTCGATGGCCTGGAGCGCCTTGCCGATTTTTCCCAGTTCCGTATGCGCGCCCGTGGCTTTGACGCATGCAATGCCCTGGCCTTGAACCACCAGTGTGCCGGAATAGACAAACGGCAAATCATCTCCGCCCGGGCAGCCCATGCCTGCTGAATTGTCCTTGCAGGGGGTCTTTCGCACCGGCAAAGATTCGCCCGTCAGAAGAGACTCGTCAATGGAGAGGTTGAGGCAGGAAAGCAGCACGGCGTCCGCCGGAACACGATCCCCTTCAGCCAGAACGGCAATATCCCCGCAAACCACCTCGCGGCCGGGAATGCGTTTTGGCTCATTATCCCGGATCACCAATGCCCGGGGGCTGGAAAGGTCGCGCAACGCTTCCAGCGCCCGCTCGGTTTTGCGCTCCTGATAGAGGGTGATGCCCATCACCACAAAGACAAACGCCAGCAGTATCAGGGCCTCCTGAGGCTCTCCCAGCGCCAGATAAATCGTTCCGCAACTGATGAGGAGCAGGAACATGGGTTCGCGCACCACTTCCAGCGCAATGGCGAATATGCTGCGTTTTTTTGTGGATGGCAGCTCATTAAACCCGTCTGACTGTAATTTCAGAGCCGCCTCCGTCGAAGACAAACCCCCAAACGCCTTGATATTGAACTCTGGGATCATGAAACGATTCCTTTGGAAATAAGCGGTTAAATGTTCTAATCAATATCATTTCTAACATGGGATCAACAACAATATTCTTACCGAAAAGAGGTTCCATGTCGGCCATCGTTATTCGTCAGGGTTTGGATGGCGGCCAATCCATGCGCACAGGCATAGCAGCTGAGCTGCATTTGTTAGCATACTTCGGATTGCTGACCGGCCGGATGCGGTTTTTTCCATTATAATTATTGTTTTAATCAAAGCAGGGGTGTATCTGTCTTGACAATCCCTTGAAGCATTCTATGATATGCGGTAATTATTTATTTTTTTGCGCATGCGGGCGCAGGGGTAAATTATTAATGATGGATACCATTTAAAGACATAGCCTTATGACTGATTTATATCCTTTGCGTTTTTTTGCCTCTATTGGTAAATACGCGATCAATATCATCAACCATCTCGGCGCGGCGCTCATCCTTTTCAGCCAGGGATTTGTCCGGATATTCCGGGCGAAACAATGGCGCGAGATTGTTCATCAGGTGTATTATATCGGCGCTACATCCACCAGCATCGTCGCGGTGGTGGGGTTGTTCACCGGCATGGTGCTGGGGCTCCAGCTTTATTACACCCTCATCAAGTTCGGATCGGTGGGGGTTGTGGGCGCGGCCATATCTCTTTCCATTATCCGGGAGCTGGGCCCGGTGCTGACCGCCATCATGATTACCGCCCGGGCCGGTTCCGCCATGACGGCGGAGATCGGGATCCAGCGGATTTCAGAGCAAATCGACGCGCTGTACACCATGCGCATTGACCCCGTTAAATATCTCATCAGCCCCCGGATCGCCGCCTCCATTATCAGCTTCCCCATATTGACCGCCTTTTTTGATCTTATCGGTATTATCGGGGGCTGGCTCACCGCGGTGCTTCTTTTGGGCGTTAATGAGGGCGCCTATTTTTACCGGGCCAAAGCGTCACTGGATGCGATTGATATTCAGGGCGGCTTTATCAAGTCCATTGTTTTTGCGCTGATTGTATCCACTATCTGCTGTTACCAGGGATATTTCACCCACCTGCGTACCGACAGCTACGGGTCCAAAAGCGTCAGCGTATCGACGACCGCGGCCGTTGTTCTTTCCTGCGTGATGATACTCGTTTCCGATTATGTGGTGACAACGTTTTTAATGTGAACAAGAGGTTCTTGTGGAAACCCCGCTTATCGAATTTAAAAATGTCAGCAAGCGATTCAATGGTCATGTCATTCTGGATCGCGTCAATTTAAGCATATACAGGAATCAGGTGACCACCATTATCGGAAAAAGCGGAACCGGGAAATCTGTTCTCCTGAAACACGTTGCAGGGGTGCTCACCCCGGAAGAAGGGGACATTTTTCTGTCCGGCAAACCGTTGGGACAGATGAAAAAAAACGGCGAATGGGACAAGTATCGAAAAAATATCAGTTATATGTTTCAGGGAAACGCCCTGTTTGATTCCATGACCGTATTTGAGAACGTGGCCCTGCCGCTCCAGCAGACCACCCGCTTAAGTAAAAAAGAA
>DAIEHU010000304.1 GCA_027353395.1 Desulfobacteraceae bacterium | reverse complement strand
TTTGGCATGGTTCACCTCCTTGAGATGAACATGCCACAAATTAACTATAGCTGCAATAAATATTACGCTTACTATATTTTGGGATTCTGACCGACGGAAACAGCGACGGATTCGTATGGGGCAAAAATTTGGCCGCGGAAAACCGGTTCATGAACTCCTGGTTCACGTTGAGTTCCAGATAGGTGATGCGGTCCCGGATGCCCGCCACCTCTTCCAGGGCCGCACGCTGTGTCAGAATCAGGGCCGCGCCGCCCAGGGAGCTGTTACCCAGGATCTGGTAGGTGGTTTCTGGCAGATCCGGAATCATGCCGATGGTGATGGCGGAGCGGGGATTGATGAATGATCCAAAAGTTCCGGCCACATAAAACCGGAACAGATCGTCAAATGTGACGCCCACGTACCGAGTGATGGTGGAAAGAATGGTGTACATGGCCGCCTTGGAGCGGATCAGACTGTCGATGTCAACCTGGCTGATGGAAAGCGCCTGGCCGGTGGCGGATTCATCCGCACTCGCAAGCGCGATCCGGCGGATACCGTCTTCTTCCCTCAGCCGGTCCCCGCAGTTTTCAGGCGCCAGACGGCCCCGGATATCCACCATCCCGGAAAGGAACAACTGGGCCATCATGTCGATCATGCCGGACCCGCAAATTCCCTTTGGCGGCAATTCGTCGATGGTGTGAAGCAGGATGCGGCGGTCTTCAGGATCAATGACCACCCGGTCGATGACGCCAGGGCCCGCAGTGGTGCCGATTTTTGACACGCCGCCCTCCAAGGCCGGTCCGGCAGCGCCCGCGCAGGCCACCAGCCAGTCCTGGTTTCCCAGAACCACTTCCGCGTTGGTGCCCACATCCACCAGAATGGAAATTTCCGCTTTCCGGTGCATTCCGGAATAGAGAATTCCGGAAATCAAATCGCCCCCGAAATAACTGCCCACATTGGGAAAAATATAGACACGGGCGCTGTCGCTGCCGTGGATGCCGATTTCTTTCGCCGGAACCGTACCCAAAACGTTGACCGCCGGAATATAGGGTTCGCGGATGATATGATGGGGCGGCAGGGCCAGAAATAGATGGGCCATGCTCGTATTGCCGGACACCGCCAGGAGATGAATGTCCGTTGTCTGAATGCCGGACTGTTCGCACATCCGATGAATATGCTCGTTTAACCCTTCAACAATCAGACGCTGAAGGGTTTGCAGGCCTTCATCCGTGGATGCGAAATGGATGCGCGCAAGAATATCCGGCCCAATGGCTATCTGGGGGTTGTCAAACGCGGTTTCATAAATCGCATCCAGGGTTTCCAGGTTGATAAGGCGAAGCACCACCCGGGTGGTGCCCAGATCAACGGCCATGCCAAAAAAGGCCGGTCGCTCATCCGCCGTTTTTACCCCCACGAGCCGGAACCGGCCCTGATCATTGAAACACAGGCATCTCACCACATACCCGCTGTCCCGGATCAGCCGAGGGAGCCGCCTCAGCAGCGGCAGATCGACATCTATGCAATCAGCGTCCAGCCGGATTTTTAATTCATTGATCAGCCGGTCCGCATCCGCGGTATTGTCCTTTAAGGAAGGCGGAGCGATACGGACCGCGGTCACCCAGCCGGGATTGGTTTCCATCATATCCAACTTCTTTTATTCCATTTGAAACGGCCTATCGCCGGGCAGCCAGCATCTGCTCAACTTCATCGGTAATCCGCCTGACCGTGATTCCAGCTTTACCCCGCACCAGATATTTGCTGGTCGAACCGGTGAGCGGAGTGGGTTCCGGGTTGATTTCAATAACCACGGCCCCGGATTGCCGGGCCATCACCGGCATGAACGCGGCAGGCTGGACCACCGCGGATGTCCCGGCCACCAGCATGAGATCGCAGGATGACGCGGCCATCTGGGCCCGGTCCAGGGCCTGCATGGGAATCGGTTCCCCGAAAAACACGCATTCCGGCCGGTAAATCCCGCCACAATGGCATCGCGGAGGCATGTCCGTCATCGCCACGTCCACGGTTTTCACACGCAACCCGCAATCCATACACCGGAGCATTGCAAAATTGCCGTGAAATTCGATGACGTCCCGGCTCCCGGCCAGTTGATGAAGGCCGTCCACGTTCTGGGTGATCACGGTTTTTAATTTGCCGAGAGACTCCAGACGGGCCAGACCAGCGTGCGCCGGGTTCGGGCGCGCATCGGCCAGAATGCCCTTCATTTCGGAGATCAACAGCCGCCAGACCCGTTCCGGGTTTCTCATGAACGACTGAATATGGGCGACTTCCAGAGGGTCGAATTTTTCCCAGAGCCCGCCTTTCCCACGGAACGGCGGGATACCGCTTTCCACGGAAACACCAGCCCCGGTCAGGGCCACCACATGCTTGGAGGATACAATGATTTCAGCGGTTTGTTGAATCAAATCGTTGGGATTCATAAAGCAGTCATTTGCCGTCATATTTCAAACGTCATGTCCATGCCCACCGCAAAGCATTCCGGCCCGGCCCCGTTTTCCGCTATCATTCTGCGGCAATGCGCCACGATCTGATCCACCTGGGCGTCCGTCCGCTCCCGGTTGTGATGAAACAGCCCCAGTTGCGCCACACCGGCTTTGGCCGCCATATCCAGCACGTCCGTATAGGTGGAATGGCCCCACTCAATGCTTTTTTCATATTCTTCCGGCGAATACTCCGCATCATGAAACAACAAGTCCGCATGTTCGCACAAAATCGCGTAATCATCCGACCGCAGGCCGTGAGGATGCACAAACCCGAGCTCGTTATCCGTCAAAAATACAAACGCTTTCCCGTCTTCAATAAATTTATATCCGCAACCCCCATTGGGGTGGCTGAGAGAGATGGGAATCACCGTGATCGATCCGATCTGAAACTCTGAAGGGCATGCTTCCTTGAAGGAAATCTGGGCTTTTAAATCCGAATACCGGACCGGAAAATGCGGGGGGCCCATGAGTTTGTTAACGATTTCTTCGATAAACCGGCCGGGAAACGGGCACCGGTATATTTGAATATCGGATTCACTCCGGTAGAGGGGCTTAAAAAAAGGGAACCCCATGAGATGGTCCCAATGGGAATGGGTAAACAAAAAATGATAAACGGTCTTCTCTTCATTGACCAGCGCATTGCCCAGCCGCCGAACACCGGTACCGGCGTCGATGATGATCAGGTCGTTGCTTTTCGCCCGGATTTCAATGCATGTGGTGTCGCCGCCATATTTAATATAATCCGCCCCGGATACCGGGATGGAGCCTCTTGAACCCCAGCATTTAATGTACATGAGGCCTCTTTG
>DAIEHU010000303.1 GCA_027353395.1 Desulfobacteraceae bacterium | reverse complement strand
GAATCCGTCTCTAGGGCCGATGCCGATGCGGTCCATGTCGGCGATCAGCTTGCCGATGATGACGTCGTCCTGGGAAAAATAATCTTCTTCCTCCCGTTTTCCAGCCGCGATGATTTCCCATTCGATCATTTGGGCGAGCCATCGTTCAGAAAGGCCTGTGGCGTTCATAAACGCCTGCCGCCCGCTGATTTCAGAAAAGATCAACTGGTCTAAGGGCCGGAAATTTTCAATCAGGAACTGGAATGAAAAATTTTCCGACCGGCTTCGGGTTTTTTGTTTTTTGATCAGCTTCTTGATGACCGGGATCGGCAGAAAGTAGTTTTCACGCAAGGACTTAATGGTTCTGATCTGGTCCACATGGCTCTGGCTGTAATCCGCCGTGTTTTTACCGGTTTTACGGGGTTTTTGCAGAACTCCTTCCCGGATATAATAATGGACTGTTTCTTTGGAAACGCCTGTTTTTTCAATTAATTCCCTGATTTTCATGATTTCCCCTGCCGCTGTTTACGGTTCGGTTATGGACGGGATGAATTTTTATTTTCATCCTTAGTTGTGCCCATCCGGGCATGGCGGTTATTTTAATTGACAAACATCAAGCTCAATATTAAGTGAGATTATAAATAGCGTGTAATTCACTATACGTTTTTTAAAGCGCGAAATCAATGAAAATGTGATGTATTGATATACCTCTTTTTTGATTAAAAATATAGTAAATATAAATAGTTATAGATTATTATCATTTAAACTGGCATTACCGGAGGAAAGACAAAATGGCGCAATTGCTTGCAGACAGACGGGACATCGATGTTGTGGTTTGGGAACAATTTAATGGCGAAGAACTTTTGAAATACGATATGTACAAGGAATTCAACCGGAAAACCTGTGACATGATCATTAATGAAGCGCGGAAGCTGGCCATCAATGAAATGCTGCCAACGCTTCAGGAAAGTGATGAAATAGGCGTGAAGTTTGAAAACGGTGTCGTAAAGGTTCCAGAATGCATGCGCCGGGTGCATCAACTGCTCTTGGAAGGCGAATGGGGCAATGTGAGCGTGCCTGCGGAAATGGGCGGGCAGGGCGCTCCCGGACTCGTGTCCACGGCGGCGGTGGAATATTTCATGGCGGCCAACTGGGCTTTGTATACCTACGCGGCCATGGGCAACGGCACGGCGGACATGATTGAAAAATACGGCACGGAAGAGCAGAAAAAGATGTATGTCAAACGCCTGGTGTCCGGGGAATGGGGTGGCACCATGCTGTTGACCGAAGCCAACGCGGGAACGGACGTGGGCGCGCTTACTACTTCGGCGGTCAGAAATGCGGACGGCACATATTCGCTGACCGGAAATAAAATCTTCATCACCAACGGCGAGCATGATCTGTGCGATAATATCATTCATCCTGTGCTGGCCCGCATTGAAGGCGATCCGGCGGGCACCAGGGGGATTTCCATTTTTATTGTTCCGAAATTTTTCGTCAACCCGGATGGCTCCCTGGGGGATCGAAATGATATCGTGTGTACGGGCACGGAAGAAAAAATGGGGATTCACGCCAGCGCCACATGCAGCATGGCATTGGGTTCCAAGGGAAAATGTATCGGTTATCTGCTCGGCGAGGAATGCAAGGGCATGAAGATCATGTTCAACATGATGAACGGCGCACGCATGGGCACCGGGCTTCAGGCAATGTCCTACGCGTCCGCTGCTTATCTGCTGGCCCTCAATTATGCGAGGGAAAGACTTCAGGGCCGGGATCTGGTCAATTTCGCCAATGCGGAGGCCCCGTCTGTTGCCATCATCAACCATCCGGATGTCCGTCGCAATCTCTTGTGGATGAAGTCCTATGTGGACGGCATGCGCAGTTTCTTTTATTATATGGCCATGTGCCGGACAAGGGGAATTCTTGCGGCCACCAACGAGGAACGGGAAAAATATGACGACATGTTCGAGTTGCTGACACCTCTGGTCAAGGATTATCTGTCCGTTCACGGTCATGAAGTCTGCATCCAGGCCATCCAGACATATGGCGGAGCCGGATATTGCAAGGACTATCCGGTGGAGCAATACGCCCGGGACTGTAAAATCACCTCCATTTTCGAGGGCACCAGCGGGGTTCAGGCCATGGATCTGCTGGCCCGGAAACTGGGCATGAAAAAGGGCCAGGTGTTCATTAATTTCCTGACCGAAATCCATAAAACCGTGGCAGCCGCTAAAAAAATTGAGGGATTGGCGGAACTGGCGGGGAAAGTCGAGGCGCTGGCCAATCGGCTGGGGGAAATCGCCATGCATCTTGGCGGCAAGGCCATGTCTCTGGAATTCAAGACCGCTTTTGCCCATTCCTGGCCTTTTCTGGAAACCGTGGGCGATACCATCATGGCGTGGATGCTTCTGTGGCGGGCGTCAACCGCCTCCCGGCAGCTTGGCGACGGGGCCAAGGCCAAAGATGTGCCTTTTTATCAGGGCCAGATCAAGGCATCTGAATTTTTTACGAATACCATTATTCCCGTGACAATGGGAAAACTGGATGCCATCAAAGGATTCTGTCCCGCGGCCATCGACATGGATGATGCGGGGTTTGGCGGGTTGTAATATTTTTGCCGTTTGATTCCCCCTTGAGGGTTTATTATAAACCTTCAGGGGGAATGTTTCGAAAAGGAATAACGCCATGAATTATGAAAATTTTATTTTTGAGAAGGTAGACGCCGTCGCCATCATCACCATTAACCGTCCGCCAGCCAACAGTTGGAGCTTTACGGCCCTTGAGGAGTTTGAAAAAGTCCTCGATATGATTGAATCGGATGCGGATGTCCGGGTGATTGTCATTACCGGGGCCGGAGACAAATGTTTTTCAGCCGGCATGGATGTGGCGGATGCGGCCAGATCTCCCGGAATCGGTGACAAAGGCAACGCCGTGTGGCGAAGGGTCGATCAATTTCCCAAACCCATTATCGCGGCCATTAACGGTCATGCATTAGGCGGCGGACTTGAGCTGGCCCTGTCCTGCCATTTCAGGATTATGGCGGATGCGCCAAGGGCAAGGGTAGGGTTGACTGAGCTGAATTTGGGCATTATCCCCGGATGGGGCGGCACTCAGCGTCTGTATCGGGTGGTGGGGAAAGCCACGGCTCTGGACATGATTCTTTTCAGCAAGCGCATTGACGCCAAAGAAGCCCTTGCCATCGGGCTCGTCAACCAGATTGCCGCTCCTGGAGCCCTCATGGATGAAGTTCTGGCCTTTGCCGGCCGGCTGGCCTTGCGTCCCCCCGTTGCCGTCAGTTGCGTTTTAAAGGCTATTTCCGCAGGCATTTACGAAGGCCTGGACAAGGGGTTGGCCGTGGAAAGAGAAGGCGGCCGCATCGTGGCCGCATCCC
>DAIEHU010000302.1 GCA_027353395.1 Desulfobacteraceae bacterium | reverse complement strand
GAGGGACACCCCTTCGTCAATGGCGCCGAGTTGGTATGGACCCGACACCACCGGCAGTTCAAAATTGATGGTGTTGAAATCCAGTTTTTGATAGGCGGCTTTGCTTAAAATCTGAAATCCACCGGCGGCCAGCAGGTTTTGCCAGTGGATTTTTTTGGCGGTAAACCGGATCGTCAGCGGATCCAGGATTTCAGGGGAAGAAAACCGTTCCATGCTGACCTTGTTAGAACCGGTCATGTTTTTGGGATTTACAATTGCGTCGAAAGTCCATTTCACATCCGCCGCCGTCACCGGAGACCCGTCGCTCCACCGGGCCTTGGGGTCGATATGAAAGGTAAAGGTTTTTTTATCATCCGCGATTTCCCATTTGTCGGCCAGTCCCGGCTCGAAATCCATGGTAACGGGGTTTGTGGTCAGCAGGCTTTCAAACAGCGACCCGAAGATTTCCGCGGAAAGCGTGTTGTTGTCCAGATAATAATTTAAACTTTTGGGATATTGGCCTCCGAATACGACGATCTCGCCGCCGATCTGTGCGTTGGGATCAGCAAGGGGATCTGGCGTGTCCCGCCACCCCGGTTTGGGGAAGGACTCGCCCGAAAATGCATTTCCTGCGGCCGCAAGAAATAGAAAAGCCGATATCATCAGAATGTTTGAGAAACGGTTCATTTAAGTTGCATCCCCTTTCAGCACATCCATCATGGTATAGACACTCCCTCTTTCACCAGCTTTGATTTTTTTCTCCAAAAACAGAACCGCGTCAAATGTCCCCCAGGAATATACGTCCCGCCCGTTGATATTATGGGAAAACTGAAACCGGGCGGTGCCGTCGGGAGAAGTCAGGGTATAGGTATGCCACGCATGGCCGTTAAGGTATGCTTCGGGAATGCCCCATTCATTTTTCTGAATCTCCGGATCACGGACTTTGATGATGTCATTTTCCGAAAAAGCCACTCCGAACCGGTTAAAATACGATACCATGGCTTTGGCCGTGCCGCTGGTGTCGACTTTTGTCGATTGGTGGCTTTCTTTGATTTCTAAGGAATAGCCGCTGAAAAGACCGGGGAAATTTTTCGCGGCGTATTCCATCATGGCCTGAAATCCCACAATCTGCTTGGCCATATTGGGCGCGATCACCGCGCATGTGGTTGAATCAAGGACGGTTTTGGTTAATTTTTCCCGGTCCCCGCCGGTGGTGCCCATGACAAAGGGCAAGCCGTTGCAGCAGTAAAAATTCGCATTGTCGTTGACGGCGGATGGCAGGGTGAAATCCACGGTAATAAATGGGCCTTCGATACTCATGATCTCTTTTATTTTTTCATCACGGGCCTCCGGCTTGACGAGCCCGATGGGTATCTGGCCGATGGGGTATTCCGATGCCGCCACGTCGGGGCCGGTGAAAGAATAGGGGACCAGCGCGAACCTGCGGTCCGCAAGAACATGTTCGGCGATGCTGGCGGTGACTTTGCCGGGCATGCCGTTGATCATGATTTTTATCGGGTTCATGATAATGCCTTTCTTTTTGAATTAAATAGGTTGAGTGCGTTATTCACGGTATGCGCCAATGGTTGAAGCGCGGAATCCGGCGTCAATGCCAGCCGGCGGCCCAGATTGGCGAGTGCGACCGGGATAAAGGGTTCAAAAAAAGGTTTGTGCTTGACCTTTGTCAGATGGCCGAAAGCGCCCAGAGATTGAAGCATCCGGGCCAAGGCGCAGGCATTGTAACTGGATAAGAATTTTTGCCCGTCGACGGGCATGATTTTGGCGAGAGCCGCTATGCCGTAATTCAGGAGCGTTCCCTGAACGTCTGGCGAAAGATTTACGTATGGGTCGGTGAGCAGGGACGCAAGATCATACTGGAGAGGTCCGGTCCGGCCTCCCTGAAAATCAATAAAATAGATTTCTTCGCCTTTGATCATGATATTCCGCGATTGAAAATCCCGGTGCATGAATCCCGTCACTCCGTATTCAAGGGCCTGGTCCGCAAGGCGGTTGAAGCTGACGGTCAGGCTGTCAAATCCGGTCTCCATGCCGAGATATCCGTTTAACAACGCCTTTACAAAATACCGGCATTCCCGTTCAAGAATCAGTTGTTTGTCATAAGACGGGGTCTGCCAGGTCCAGCGCGGGTCAAATGACCGGCCTCCGTCCAGGGACATGCGCAGAAGGCGGTCGATCACTTTTTGATAATAGCGGATGACCTTTCCGGTATCGGTTTCACCCTGTACCACCGTCTGGAGATGGGTATCCCCAAGGTCTTCCAGATAGACCAGGCCGGAAAATGGATCCGAGTGATATATTTCCGGAACCGGTATGCCCTGATGATGCAGATGCCTACCGATATGGATAAACGCATCGATTTCAGCCGTCTGACCGGCCCCCCCGCTTTGAATGCCATGGTCCGCCAAGATCAGTGTTTGACCGTTTGTATGGATCCGATACCACCGCCGGTCAGAGCCATCACCGGAGAGCGGGGTGCGGACCACGGGAGCAGACGGCGGCGATCCAAATGCGTTTGCAAATGCAAAGGGTGCTGAAATATCACAGGCAGCCTCAAAAAAACTCAGTGGCGTGCCCATATCCCGCCAGTGATGCCCGGCGGAGATGTAGGCTTTTATTTTCAGGCCGGATCTCAGCATATCCTGGTACACGTCAATAATGGAGACAAAGCGGTTGTCCGGAATCCATTTCATAATGGATGGATCCAGCACATGGATTCCCGTGAACGCTAAAGTTTCAAGGAATTCAGGTGTAAACGCTCCATTGTTGCGCCCGGAGCCGGCGAACCGGGTGACAAATCCCTTGGCGTCAACCCATACGTTGTTGAATTCCGGGTAATCATGCATGACCATGGTCGCTGGGTAAGGGCGAGCCTGATGAAACGCCATGACTGCCTGAAGGTCGATATCCGTGAGAATATCACTATTGATCACCAGAAACGGCTGGTCCCCTAAAAAATCCGCCACATTTTTGATTGCGCCGCCCGTGCCGAGAATGCTTTCTTCATGGCGCGTCACCACAGACGCCGGATAGTTTTGGCGCTCAATAAATTCGGCGATTTGCTGGTGCAGATGGTGGGTATTGACGATAATGCCATCAATACCGGCGGTTATCAGTTGCCGGAGGATAATGTCCAGGATCGGCCGCCCATTGATGGGGAACAGGGGTTTTGGCAGGCATTCGGTATGCGGCATGAGCCGGGTGCCCAGGCCTGCCGCCAGAATCAGCGCTTTCATAGGGGATTGTTTCATCTGTTGCGCTTTGTCATTTCAATTCGCATTCAAGCGGCATCTGCGTTGGCTGCGTCGTCGCCTCCTCGACTTACAAACAGTAAGCCTGCGTCGCCTCCTTCTTGCCGCCTTGATGTCATCTTGAATGCAAAATGGAAT
>DAIEHU010000301.1 GCA_027353395.1 Desulfobacteraceae bacterium | reverse complement strand
TCCGTGACCGTGGTTTTGCCCGCGTCAATGTGGGCGATAATGCCGATATTGCGTATATGCTGGATGGGTCTGTTGTGATTCATACAAATGCCCGTATTGTATATTGCGTTGGTGACAGATGCCGGTGATGCGTCGTCGTGCGCACATCCGGCAGTATTAAGTCCGGCGTATTCTATGCAAGTTAATTTTCCCTGTCAATTCAATAAACAATTCCATAAAACATAAAATCCGATGGGAACGTTCTTGACTTATGTTTTTTTTTCATGTTTTATAATTCCTTTTATTTTTTTTAGATTTTTGCGTTTTACCGGCGGTGGCGGCTTAAACGGTAATTTATAAAAATTGACAATATAATAAATGATATACACCTGAAATAACGTTTTCCCGCCTTGGGTGCAGTGGATGCTAAAAAAAATAAATCCAATGGGCGGATAAGCGTGTTTCGCCTAATAAGGAGAGAATCCTCATGATTGTAGCAGAAAGAAAACCTTTTGATGAAATCAAACAGCTAATAAAAGGTTACAAAAGAGTTCTGACCGTGGGATGCGGCACCTGCGTCGCTGTCTGCCTCGCCGGGGGCGAAAAAGAAGTGGGCGTCTTGAACGCCGAACTCAAGCTCGGCCAGAAAACCGAGGCCAATCAGGCCACTTTTGGCGAAGCAACGGTGCAGCGTCAATGCGATGTCGAATTTCTGGATGAGATTCAACACATGGTCGGCGGTTATGATGCGATCCTGTCCATGGCCTGCGGCGCGGGGATTCAGTTTATGGCCGAACGATACCCGGACATTCCGGTCCTGCCCGGCGTCAATACCGTCTTTATTGGTGTGAATAAGGATGTGGGCTGGTATGAAGAACGCTGCAAAGCCTGCGGCAACTGCGCCCTGGGCGTGACCGGGGGCATTTGTCCGGTCACCATGTGCGCAAAAAGCCTGTTCAACGGGCCATGCGGCGGCACCAACCAGCAAAGCTGCGAGATCAATTCCGACCAGCCCTGCGCATGGCACATGATTTATACCCGGCTTGCAAGACAGGGACGCCTGGACAATATCATGCAGATATTTCCGGCGAACGACTGGCGGAACCAGAGGCCGCAAACCCTGGTGCAACCGGGTTACGAGGAACGCAAGGCAGCCGCCAAATAATTAATTCTTTAAATTTAAATATCCAGCAGGATAGTTTTTTTGTCGCGCGGGTTTTAGACCCTCGCTGATAAGCACATGACTTTAAAAAAGAGGAAGGTATCATGAAATCAGGAAGCACACTTGAAAGAATATTAACCGCCGGACACTTTGCCTTCACCGGAGAATTGGGGCCCCCGCGCGGCGCAAATATCGAAGCCATCCACAAAAAGGCGGCGCCTTTAAAAGGCATGGTGGATGCGGTGAACATCACCGACAACCAGACGGCGGTGGTTCGCATGTCAAGCTGGGCCGCTTCCATGTTCGCCATTGCCGAAGGGCTGGAACCCAACTATCAGATGGTGTGCCGGGACCGGAACCGCCTGGCCATGCAGGGCGATATCCTGGGGGCATCGGCTCACGGCATCCGGAACATGCTGTGCCTTTCCGGCGATCATATGCAATTCGGCGACCATCCTCAGTCCAAGGGCGTGTTTGATATTGATTCCATCCAGCTCATTCAAATGGTCAAAAAAATGCGGGATGAAGGTCAGTTCTTAAACGGCCAGGAAATCGACGTTCCGCCCAAAATTTTTATCGGTGCCGCAGCCAACCCGTTTGCGGAACCTTTTGAATGGCGTATTTACCGGCTGGCCAAAAAAATCCAGGCGGGCGCGGATTTCATCCAGACCCAGTGCGTTTTCAATATGGAGAAAATGCGGGAATGGATACATCGGGCCAATGACATGGGACTCACCGAAAAAGTCTATATTCTCGCCGGCGTGACCCCCATGAAAAGTCTTGGTATGGCGCGATACATGAAAACCAAAGTGCCAGGCATGGATGTGCCGGACCACATTATCGATCGGCTCAAGGGCGTTGAAAAAACCAAACAGGCGGATGAAGGCATTAAAATCGCCTGCGAACAGATTGCGGAATTTAAGGAAATGAAAGGCATCGCCGGTGTCCATCTCATGCCGATAGAATGGGAGCATAAAGTCCCTGAAATCGCTGAACGGGCGCACATGCTCCCAAGGCCGCAGGTATAGCCGCCCGACCGCCCGAAACATTTGGGCGTCCGCAATAAAATATGAAGGAGTGTTCAAACCAATGGAACCGAAAAATGTCTTGGTCATCGGCGGAGGAATCGCCGGGATGACTGCCGCCTGGGAGCTTGCGGAAGCCGGAGTGAACGTCCATCTGGTGGAAAAAAGCGGCTTTCTGGGGGGGCATGCCATCCAGTATACCTGCAAGGCGGCGGCCGAATGCCTGCAATGCGGGGCGTGTTCCGTGGAAAAAATGCTGAAAAATGTTGTCGAATCCGGCCATATCTTCCCCCATTTATCCACTGAAGTTGAAACCATCCAAAAAAAGGGCGGCTATACCGTCACCATAAAAAAAAAGCACAGCGTTCATTGACCCGGCAAAATGCACCAGCTGCGGCATCTGCCATGACAAATTCAAGGACACCGGCGTCATTGTCCGGGGGTATTCCAAAAACAACATCCCCTTGTACGCCGTATGCCCCGAAAAACTTAACGGCAATGCATCGGCCTTGAAAAGCGTCTGTCCGGAAAAGGCCATATGCATTTCCGAGCAACCGTCCGTATCCGCGATTACCATTGACGCGGTGCTCATCGCCACGGGCTTTGCGCCTTTTGACGCCAGAATCAAAGGCACCTATGGATACTCCCGGTTTCCCAACGTGGTCAGCGGACTGGATCTGGAACGGATTAAACGGCAATACGGATATCTGGCCCGGCCATCGGACGGTCAGCCCGCCAAAAAAATCGCCTTTATCCAGTGCGTGGGCAGCCGGGATGAGCGGCTGGGAAACTTATGGTGTTCCCAAGTCTGCTGTCCTTATGCGCTTCGGACCGCGGCTTCCATCAAGCACAAAAATCCCGACTTGGACATCACCGTTTTTTATATGGATATCCAGAACACCGGCAAAAGCTTTCCGGCGTTTTACGAGACCTGCAAAAACAATATCCGTTTTATCCGGAGCATTCCGGTGGACATTTTCCCCATTGAAAACGGCTGCCTGAAGATGCGCCTGTTTGATGAGACGGAAGGCGCGCCCGTCATGGAGGCCTTTGATCTGGTGGCGCTGTCAACCGGTATCATGCCGAACCCGGATAACCGGAAACTTTCTGAACAAATGGCGGTTCCCCTAGATGCGGACGGGTTTTTCATGCATTCGGATGCAATCAACAAAACATCCACTCCGGCGGAAGGCGTTTTTATCGCCGGCACGGCCCAGGGCCC
>DAIEHU010000300.1 GCA_027353395.1 Desulfobacteraceae bacterium | reverse complement strand
CAGCATCACGCCGATAAGACCCGTCACACCGCCGGAACCGTCCGTCAGCGATGCCTTGTGAAAAATGACGTCCCGTAATTCCCCCCTTGCATTTTTGACTTGCGCCTCATACGTCTGCCTGCCCGGGCGCTCGAAGAGTTCCGCATCCTTCTCATGATAAATCCGAGCCAATTCAACCGGGCTGATGTCAAAGACCGATTTTCCAACTAATTCTTCCCGGCTTTTCCCAATAAAGACTTCAAATGCCTGATTAAAACCCAAATAACGGCCATGAATGTCTTTATAAAAAACCGGCGCCGGAATGGATTGCAGCAGCGAGCTCAGAAACAACTCGCTTTCCCGCAGTTTTTCCTCCGTCCGGCGTTGCTCGGCAAGGGTTCTGGACAGCCGGATTGTGCTGTAACTTAAGGTAGATATAATCCCGGCGAGCTTGGCGTAAAACATCATGGTGGCATCCACCGTTTCGTGGCTCCAGCGAGGCACCCGGCTGAGCGCCGCGAGATATTCGGTTTCATCAAATCCATATTTCCGGGCCTGGCTGCGGAACAGATCCTCATCCGGCACTTCGTCGTCATAGAAAAACTGCCCGAAATGAATATTGCCCAAATGCCTGCCGGCCACCTCGATGGGGGTGGCCGTGTCCCACATGTTGTTCTTGCAGCGGTAGGCCTTAAATGCGCCAGCAGGCACACCTTTAGAGAGAACGATGTCGCTTTCAAGACAGTTTTTAAGGGCATCGGGATGAGGCCGATGAAACTTTGTGCAGATATCCTGCCAGCCGACCGCCACCAGAATCTTTCCGGAAACATCGGATATGGCGATCCCGATACGGGTAATCTTATAAAAATCCTCCATCATGGACTGCAGCGCTTCGGAATCGATAATATCGGAGAGATCGAGCGTGCCGATATCACCCTCCGGTTCGAAGATGGAATTGAGCTTGTTCCGGACGGCGGCATCTTTTTCCCGCAGTGTATTCAACATATATTCAATATGTAAATTGGCTTCCGCCAAGGTTCGCTGCGCCACAATCTTTGACCGCAACAGTTCTTCAGCCTGTTTGCGATCAGTGACATCTTCAAGTGTCTCAACAGCACCGGCTATCTCCCCATGCGCATCCCTGACCGCCGCCGCCGTAAAACGAAGCCATTTCCCTCCTTCCCCCAGAGCCGGGAAAAAATCCGTGGCCTCATATGCATCCGGTATTAATTCAGACTGGATATACTTGCCGGAATACCAGTCCGCAATCACGTCTATGGCCTGATCCACCAGCAAATCCGCCATGCAGGGTCTTTTTTCGCTGTAGAACGCACGCCACTGCTGGGTTGTTCCGACAACCTTTTCCGCCTTCACGCCGCTGAGCTTCACCAATGCTTTATTCCAATGGATGATTTTATGATTCTTATCGATTGCAAACGCGGGAATGGGCGAACCCTGAATGATGGCATGCAGTTTCTCAGTATTTTCGCGTAGCGCATTTTCCGCCAGCGCCCGGCGCAGCGCCTCGTTCTCTGCCTCAAGCGAGGCTTGGCGCGCCTGCAGGTCAAGGATCAACTGCCGGGTTTCTTCAAGAGACAAAGTGCCGGCAGGCCGGTTGTCATGGGTGGTCATGGTAGACATCCTTATATAACAGTTTGTTTTTTTACTTTTTATGAGAACGCCTGGGGCGTGAGGGATGGCTTCGGCGGGCCTATCCATGTCCCAACCGGCGTCATCAAAAAATGTGCGAAATGATATCGCTTTGGGATGTTATTGGCAAGATTTAAAGATTGGAAGCTTGGAAGGCGGGGATGCAGGTGAACGCGAAAAAAATCACCTACGGATTCATGATTCAAGCGGTTTCGCAGGCGGTAATGGCGGCGGCCCTGCCGGGCGGCAGAATGGTTTGAATGTCTTTGTCGATTTTGGCGCGGTAGTAGCAGACGGCATTGGGGTTGGTCATGATCATGTCAAGCTGGCGGGTATGGAGGATCAGGTAGCCCAGAATTTTCAGACGCTCCAGCATATAATCCATTTCAAATCCCTCAATCCTGGCGATCAGGGTGTCTTCCCGGACTTCCGCCCGGAATCCGTTATCCGACAGGATATCCGCGATAAACTGAACCCGTCTGGCCCGGCGTTGACTATCGGCGGCCCCGCCTTTAAACTGAAAACTGATATAATTCTCATCCGTTTGGTCGCTGACCAAAGCTTCGGTGATGGCGAAATGATACCCTAGGCGGGATGTGAAACTGCAAAAATTTTTGGATACCATAAAATAATTACGCTCGGTATAAATGGACTGCATGCCCGGCTCCAAAGCCTGGTTTGTCATGGATTGAAACATCACGGAAGCCAGCCCCTTGCCGTCAATCCGGGGCGGGCCGTCCCAAGGAATGGCGACAAGTCCGCCCCAGAGCGCCAGCATGGGAATGGAGGCGATATTTTCAAGCCGGATATATTTGCCTTTCACCTCTTCCTTAAATCCGTCATCCAGATTCAACACCCACCATTGCATGGGCACCTTGTAATAAAGCTGCTTGCTGGATCGCTCGGAAAAATCATGTTCCTTGCCGAAATTAAACATCTCCTGAACGGATTTTTCATGGGAGAACCGGGTGATGTCATGCAGGGTGAGGCAATTTTCCGGTTTGAAAGCAGGTACATAGGGATTCAGCAGATTCAAGGGGGTGATGTGGCGGCTGACATCCAGCAGCACATTATAAACCGGGCTCCCCTCCATCCGGTTTTTGACCGATATGGCCGGGTCAGCTAAAAGATCGATTTTTCCGCTGTATATGCACTGGCGAGTGGCATCCACAGTGATGACATCGCTGTTTTTCAACAAGGCGGTGACGTCTTTTAATCCGAAAATCGCAGGGACGTTAAATTCCCTGGCCACATTTGCCAGATGCCCGGCGAACGTGCCCTGCTCGGTGATAACGGCGGCGGCCCGGTTCAATAGCGGCGCCCATACCGGAAGGGCCTGCCGTGCCACCAGCACGGCCTTATCCGGGAAATGCACCATGTCCGCCGTGCTCTTCACGATACACACCGGACCGGAGGCCGCGCCCGGACAGATCTTTACGCCGCCGGAGGCAATAATATTTTCCCCGGCCTCCCGCGCTATTTTTCCGGCGTCATCCGCCTGCTCCGTCTGTATCTGTCGAAGCGGACGGCATTGAAGGATATAAATCGCCCCGTTCCGATCAATAGCCCATTCAATATCCTGAGGCCCGCTGTAATGAAGTTCGAGTTTCACGGCCAATCCGGCAAGCGCCAGGGCCTGATCATCGGTTATGGAAGGCAGGTTCTTCTGATCTCCCGTTATTTCAACCTGGCAAACCCCCTCGTTGAAAAAATAAAGGAACTGGCCGTTTTTCTCCCTGATATCCCGGCGGACAATCTGGTCGCCGTT
>DAIEHU010000002.1 GCA_027353395.1 Desulfobacteraceae bacterium | reverse complement strand
CCCTAATATATACTGAATATTTTATCACGTTTCACATTCCATTCGTTGACTAAACAACCGCACCATAAAAAAACGGAAAGAAGGTTTCCCTTCTTTCCGTTTTTTCTATTCTAACTAACTATTTCGTCTCATTTACTTCGCGAGATAACCCATGGAAGCGCCGTCAATCGTGTCAGCGATCATGACAAACCCGGCTGCGGAGAATGTCGGTTTGACGACAATATAACTCATTGAATCGCCCAGGGTGCCGGTGCCGGTCTTTACCATATTCGGATCAGCTACCAGACTACCTAAGGTGGACAGATAAATGCCGTTTGCGGGAACGTTAACGGTCAGCGTACCCACTGTGCCATCTGATTCGTACATGGTGATCACGGCACTGCCTGCTGTGGCGGTCAGGTTGGTGATGGTCATGCCAATCAGATTAAACGCAGTTGAATTGGCCGGCGGGAAATACGGATAAACAAGGCTCTGGGCGCCAGGTGCCGTATCTCCGGGGCAGCACAGTTGGCCGATATAGATTTCACAGCAGCAAGGTAATTCTTCGCAGATACCATCTGAATAACGGCTCAAACAAATTTTCACCCACACTTTGTCGCCGGCGTTGACCTTGTTGTTGTCTACGCGCATTGCCGGAATGTTGATCGCCCATGTGGCCATGTTACCAAAGTCGTCAGCCGGTGTGACTGTATAACCAGTGGGATGACCCGCCTGGGCGGCCGCTGCTCTATTCGGTGTAATTTTTACGACCCGGTTGGTATCGGGGATATCACAGACTGCGCCTGTATTCACAGTGCCTGCCTTACCGTCTGCCAGTAAATAATTGAAGGGGCCGGCAAAATATGACCCATACGCATATTCTGCGCATGCGTCGGCCTGATTATTATATGTTCCCAGGCCAATACCGGAAGCATCAACATTTTCCGCCCAGTAAACGCCATTGTCGCCGGCAACAGGACCGTTTCCGCTGTCAACAAGGATTTCCATGCTGACATCAATGGTGTCGCCCGCCAGTATCGTGGTGAAAATCTCGGGAATGCAATCACAGATTTTGAACAAAGCGCGGTTGGGTGTTTTGCTGTTGCAATAATCATTCGGATTTTCAAAATCAAACGGCGCACATGCCTGATCCTGGGTTGTGGAACACCCGCGGGCGATATTTCCCGCGTCCCCCGCACAGTTGAAACATGCAGCGGATGACATCGCTGCGACACCGAACACAAAAGACAATGTCAATAATACGGTTGTTAATTTTTTCATTCTTTTCCTCCACTTTTTGGGTTTTTAATTTTCTTTTCCTGGTTAAAATGACCTGCTAAAAATCTTATATTCACCATGACTTCGTTGTACTGCAACATACATGCCAGATTGTTGCGTCTCACCCCTCCCTTTAATTTTATTTTTTTTAGGCGTAATTTCTAAAATTGTTGCAATTTACCCTAACCTCTGATGGGTGTCAACCCTAAAAATCCCCGCTTGCAACCGGAATTCCGGATATTATTTAGACAACTGAAACGCCTGCCAGACGTTGGCGGTCTCAGCCTGAACCCATTTAAAGTGAAATCCCTCGCCTTCGCCGACAGACACGCAATAAAGACCGGGTGTCACAGACACCGCATAACCGCCGGCCGGGTTGGTCATCACCGTCCGTGATGCGCCGCTCGCGCCCTGGGCGCGAATGGTGACCGCTGTATTGGGGACTTCCTCCCCAGCGTCATACAAATCATTGCCATTTTCATCGGCAAACACCACGCCGGATATTACCGGGTCCATTTTGATGAGAGGATCTCCGAAATCGCCTGCCGCCACATACGCATGATCGCCAGAGATGCCGCTCAGGACGGATGATTCCACCGCCTTTATCCGGAATCCGGCGTCCACCGCCTTTTCAGACAACAAATTAGCGTCCCGGTAACCCTCCGTTCGCAAAGAATTGGAAAACAGTTGCCTGAATATCTGGGATACCATCAGGCCCGGCGGTATGGAATTGTCAAAGGAGAACATGCGCGCCAGTGATTCCGCGGCCCATTCCGCCCGGTAACCGGCCGTCCATATCCGCTCGCCCAAAGTGACGCCGCCGGGCGACGCATACCCGAAATAATTATTTTCCACCATATCGTTGATTTTTGCGTCCGCCGACAGATATAAATCGCTGTTAAACCGAACCGGCGGCAAGCCGGCCAGAAAAACCGGCTTTAATTCCGGGAACACGCCGGTAATATCATCCACATGAATATTTAAAAAAACCGCCACGTCCGCGGGCCGCGCGCGGAACTGGTTAATCAGTTGCAACACCTGAAGTTCATAGGGTTCAATGGAATATCCGAAATCACAGGCTGACAGATAGACATTTCCCTTCGTTCCGTCAAACTGATACAGCCCGCCGCAAACGCCCACTCCAATGTCTTTAAAATCCGGATTCAGAATATTGCGCGGCCCGGTCCACTCGGGGGAAAGTTCATCTTTAAACATTTTCGCGAATATCTGCGAAACCGCCCGGTCGGAACCGATAAAATTTTTGAAAAAAACCAGGCCAATGGATTCACCTGATTTTACAGGCGCATATCCGGCGTCCCGCAATCGCTGATCAGCCGTCCGGCCATCCATGGATTCGTATGCGTAATAGCTGTTGGCCAGCATCTCCCTGGCGTGATCGCCGGCGGCCTGATACAATCGCTCATTAAACGCCAGGGGCGGCAAGCCGTTGACCAGGATATCCTTTAATTCCGGGAGGCTGTCAAGCACCTGCTGACGGTCCATGCCGAGGGACACGGCTGTTTCCAGCGGATTTCGCCGGGCCGCGTTGATCAGCGTAAACAGCGCGTCCGCGTTTGCGTCCATCAGGGTTGCAGGATCAGGGACGGTAACCGCGCCGACATCCGCCGGAACCGCTTCAGCAGCCAGGGATGCATCCACGCCGCCCGAAACACCCAAAAAAATGGCGATGAACAACCAGACAATACATATGGTGTTGAATCGTGTTCTCATGATGTAAAGAAGAATTGCAATTATGGTGCCAAGCGGCTTCAACCGTAATTAATGATTAATACCGGCCCCGATTCTTTCGCGGCATAACCATGTCAAGAATATGGGCTTTTTTATTCAATAAAGGGAATCAAAAAGAAGGCTGGCTACATTTAGCCTCAAGTGGTCAATTCTAGCCAATCCCCTGAGCCACCGCAGTTGAACGCGATTTTTCCGCATTCACCGGTTTAATCCGTCACCATCTTTTTTTCAAAAGCACCCGCACGGAAAACGGTTCTCCGTCAATAAGGCTGTATGTGCCGGGAACCTGATAATCCTTGTCCGTCACATTGTTCAGATACACCCCCGCGTCCAGGCCAAAGACGCCGATATCCCGGAAATTCGCCCCCATGTCCGTCAGCCACACGCCGGAAATGGATTCCGTCTTCACGCAGGTTGGACAGATCACATCAATGGGGGCCGTATATCCGGTCCGGCAGAACAGGGAAACCCGTCCGAACGGTTTCCACCGGGCCATCAAATGAAATATCCGGTTCGGACCCGTGTCAAACGGATAGCGAAGTTCCGTATAATTGGTATCCGCGCTGCCGTCATTCGGATCAATGGTAATGCCGTCCGCATACCGGTAGACTTCATCGGGCCCCGTGTTCCGGGTGGCCGTCAGGTTGGCGCTGATTTCAATGTCCTCCAGCGGCGACACCATGCCTTCCAGTTCAAGGCCGCAAATTTTCTGGCTGTTGGGGTCCGACAGCCCGGCGTAGGCGTTTTCCATGACATGATGGGATATATGATTGACAAATCCCCCAAGCGTGAGGCCCAAGCGCTGACCTGGCTTCCAGGACAATTCCGCATTCACGGTATTGATCTCCTCAAGCCGGGTCTGGATATCCTTAAACCCAGCGGCCTGTTTTTCCAGCAACTGACTGGTATAAGGCGTCCGGTATGCGGATCCGTATAGGAGTTTGACCCCCCAGTCGGTTGCTGGCGACCAGACAAGGGCGCAGTTATAACTTAAACTGTCGTCATAAAAATCGTGGGCGTCATGGCGAAGCCCTATCGACACATCGGTTTTGCCGATTTTATGCGAATATTGGCCGAACACGGACCAGAGTTTCGACCGGTAATCCACCCCGGTGATGGTCGGCAGGAATGTTTCATTTTCCGGAACCAGATACCCCGGCAGATAACTGTCCCAAACCGGCGCATTTGAGACTTGCGTGTTCCGGTAGGCGGTTCCGGCGGTGAAAAGTCCTTTCCCCGACCATACATTTTGATCAAAAATGAGTTCCGTGTAGGCGGTCCGCTCTTTTGGGGCGAGGTTCAGATCAATCACCTGATGGGAGGCATCCACGGATGAATAATAACCGGTAAACCGGATCGCCGAATTGAGGGCCACATTTTTTTTGCTTTCCAGCTTGAGATAATTGACCGGCGCGCTGCGATCTTCAATCCAGACCTGCTGCTGGTTCTCGTCTGCCATCGCATAGGGCCGGGAATAATCCGAATACCTTCCGGACAAAGTCGCCCAGTCCCTGAGACTGGCATTGCCGACAAATTCCAGAAAATGCGGCCGGTCCGCGTTTTCGCTCCCATAACGGTCACCTGGAGGCACGGGCGTTCCGGAGCCATCCCCCCAGAACCGCTTAATGTTTCCGGTCCGGTCATCCGCAACCGAATCTCTGGCGTTCAGTGATATAAATCCATCCCATGCGCCGCCGTCATGCCCGGCGTTCACATAAGCCCCCCGGCTGTTCCCCGGAAGGCGGTAATCGGCCCCGGTTTCCACCCCGTTCAGATCCTTGCCCGTCAAGGGCACGACATTGACAATCCCCGCAAACGCATCCGGTCCCCACAGCACCGAGCCCGGCCCACGGATAATTTCAATCCGTTTGACAGGTGCAAGAGACAATTCCTCATCCAGGGGATGAATCGACTTGGTGATATCCGATGTCATGGGCACGGTGTCATACAGGAACAGAACCGAATCCGGCACGCCTCTGAGATAAGGCCGGGAACCCCATTCCTGCCTCGCCATGTAGAACCCGGGCGTCTGGTTTAGTGCCTCGGACAGGGTGAACAGGCCGTCTTTTTCCATCATATCCCGGGTGACCACTGTGGCCACCGCCGGAGCCTGCCGGGCGCTTTCTTCCCTTCGGGACGCAATGGACAGGACTTCCAGATCCTCCCCCACAAACATAAGGAGAGTGTCGTCCCGATCCGATGACCGGGCCGGCGGGGGAGACAAAAAACAGCCGATCATCACGCCGGCCACCAGTATTTTAAGCGCCTGTCGAATCACTGTTCTTCGTCATCTCCATCTGCTTGACCAGAACCCTGAATTTGGCCCGGGTCAATCCCAAAAGATTCGCCGCCGCCGACTGGTTATTGCCTGTCGAAGACATGGCCTGCCGGACCAGATCATTTTCCAGCGATTCCAGGCAAAGCCCCCCCGGCGGCAGGGTGAAAGCATCCGCCGCGCCCGCAGGCCCTGATGCAACCCGCAGAAAAGACAAGATTTCCGCCGTCACGCTGCCATCGCCGGGGCTTAAAATCATGACCCGCTCCATGGCGTTCGCCAATTCCCGGACATTGCCCGGCCAACTGTAAGTCTGAAGGGTCCGCACCGCGCCCTCGGTCAGCCGTCCGGCTTTCCCGTCCTTGAGCCGCTTTAGAAAGAACTCCGCCAAGGGCACAATATCATCGGTCCGGTTCCGGAGCGGCGGGGTTTCAATGGGGAAGACATTGATCCGGTAATACAAATCCTGGCGAAATTTCCCCTGCTGCACCAGTTTGCTCAAATCCTGATTGGTGGCGCACAGGATACGCACATCAAGCGGGATTTCCTCATTTCCGCCCACCCGCTGCACTTTTTTATCCTGCAACGCCCGCAGGAGCTTCGCCTGGGCTTCCAGGGGCAAATCCCCGATTTCATCTAAAAACAGGGTGCCGCCCTGGGCGTATTCAAATTTTCCCTTGGTGCGCCGGTCCGCGCCGGTAAACGCGCCCTTTTCATACCCGAAAAGCTCTGATTCCACCAGGCTCGGCGAAATAGCCGCGCAATTGACCGGAACAAACCGGGCTTTGGCCCGGGGGCTGGAGTCATGAATAAATCCGGCGACCACCTCCTTGCCGGTGCCGGATTCCCCGGTGATCAGCACCGCCGTATCCGTGGCCGCCACCTGGAGAGCGGCCTTCATCACATCCGCCATCTGCTTGGACACATACACGATTTCCCGCCCGCCACATACCTCCAAAAGCTTCTGTTTTAACTCGATATTTTCCGCAATAATCCGGGAAACGCCCAACGTCCGCTCCACCGTCAGCAGAATCCGCTCTTCATCAAACGGTTTGGTGATATAATCGGCCACACCCTGGCGCATGGCGTCCACCGCCGAATCAATACTGGCGAACGCGGTGATGAACACCACCGGACAGGGAATATTCAGATCCTTGACCGCGGACAGCAGTTCCAGGCCATCCATATTGGGCATACGGATATCCGATATCACAAGGTCGTAAGGATTTTCCCGGATCAGCGCCAGGGCCTTTTGGCCGTCACCGGCCCGGTCGACACGGTACCCCTGCCGCATCAGCATGATCGACAGCAGATGCTGCATTTTCTCTTCATCATCAACAACCAGAATGTACGCCATGCCTATTCCTTTACGCCATTTGCCCCAAACAAATCAAACTGTTTCGGCTCCCGCGGGATTTCGATGATAAATTGCGCGCCTTTCTGGGCCCGGTTCAGGGCGCGGATAACGCCGCCATGCCCCTGAATGACCTGGGCCGTATACGCCAGTCCGAGTCCGGTGCCTTTCGCCCGCGTGGTCACAAACGGATTGAAAATCTTGTCCAGCATATTTTCCGGAATGCCGCAACCGTCATCATTGATTTCCACCCGCCAGGTTTCCGTCATACAGGCCGCATCAATGGAAATAACGCCCTGTTCATTACAGGCTTCAACGGCGTTTTTTAAAATATTGTCAACGGCCCGTCTGAACAGATCGGGATCCAGATAGGACAGACACGACGTTTCCGGAATATGGGTCTCAAATTCAATCCGGAGGGTCATGTCCATGCGCCGGAACCGCTCCACGCATTCTTTGAGCATGCCGTTGGCGTCCACCACCCGGAATGACGGTTTCGCGGGTTTGGCGAATGACAGAAAATCTTCAATCAGCCCGTTAATCCGCTGAACCTCTTCTTCAATATACTGAAACAGAACAAAATTATCCGGTTGCGACGGATCTTTTTTTAAAATGTCAAAAGAACTTTTAATAATGCTCAAGGGATTTTTGATTTCATGGGCGATCATCATGGAAAATTTGCCCATCTCAGCCAGCAGATTCTGCCGAACCATCTCCTGATTGGCGGCTTCCACGGCCCGGCGTCCCCTTTCCAGGGAATCGAGCATGGCGTTAAACGCCATAGAGACCTCCCGGGTTTCCGGAATATTGCCGGGCGTCATACGCCGGTCCAGCTCACCTCCCCCCACCTGCCGCGCGGTCTGGGCCAGCCGCGTCAGAGGGGAAACCAGGGACCGGGAAATAAAATAAAAAACCACCAGGCTGAAAGCAGTCAAGCCCGTTGTCAGCCAGAGATACCAGAATGAAATGGTCTTCAGCAGCCGGTTCACTTGGGAAGTGCTGTACACAATCTCCACCTGGCCGATAACGTCAGGCTTTCTCCCGTCGGCGTGCGGCGGGCCGTCCTGGCCAAAAAACGCCTGGCTTTCCTCACTGGCGGCCTTGATCCGGACCGGCTCCCGGATGGTGATGAAGGGCCCCGGAATCTCCTTGGCAGCATCCGCCAGACGGACGCCGGACGTATTGAATATGGCGACCTTCGCCATGTCTCCTTCGGCCAGAAGGTTTTTGGCCAGTTGGGAAAGCATTTGCCGCTGGTCAATCAGTATGCCAAGCTCCGAATTAAGCGCCAGATATCTTGCCAGAAACTGAAACCGATCGTCAAACTGGTTTTGCACAAACCCGTGAAACAGCTTCATCCCCACAAACCCCAGCGTGAACGCGCTCAGGCTGATGGTCATCAACGCCGTCGCCAGAAACCGCAAATGGATGCCGGGGCTTTTCACGGGCCCACCATCACTGGCGGCTGGATGCGCGCCGGAATCTTAATCTCCAGTTTTTTCAGCACCGCTTCGTTAAGCCAGACTTTAAAAACCGGCGTTCGCGCGCCAAATTTTTTTTTATTTAATGCATCTATGATCAATCCCGCCGTCTGACGGCCCAGCTCAGCATAATCAAACACAAACGCAAGGGCCGCCCCGGAATCATAAAAAAACTGGTTGTATCCGATCACCGGCATTTTCTGCAGCACGGACTGCTTGATAATATACTGGGCGATGCTTTCCGATATCACCGTGCGATCGGGAATCAGCCAGACGCCGTCAAGGGAATCAACGCATTCCTGCAGCAAAAACGGGATGTCCTTTCGTTCGGCGACCACCATCGGCACCAGTTCCACCGCCATCTCCAGAGCCGCCGCCGCCGCTTTGTCGTAAAAATCACGGTTATTCGCCGGATCGTAAAAAATTCCGATACGGCGGAGGGACGGCAGCCCCTGATGAATCATCTGAAGCTGAACTTTGGGCGGGATATTCAAGGAAATGCCGGCGTCCCGGTCCCGGACGCCGATCACTTTTTCCGGATTTAAAATAAGGGAATATATACGGGGGGGAGTATTGCCGGGAAATGACCGCCACACCAGCGCCGCCGCTTCCGGGCCAATGGCCGCGACCAAATCCGTCGGTTTTTCCCGTATCAACCGGTCCGCCATATCCAGCCCGGATTTCTCGTCATACCGGTCCAGCATGACGACCTCCACATTCGCCTGGATGGCGCGGTCAAGCTCGCCGCGAATCCCGTCGAGGGCTTCAATATAAGGACGGATACTGGCCGAAACGACCAGAACCACGCGGAAAGGCTGGCCGGCAGGAGCCGCTTCCTGACAAAATGCTGAAGAAACGCCGCATAAAAAAAAACCGAGAAGCGCGCATAAAAACCCGACGCGCCTTAAAAAGGCCGAGGGCTGAAGGTTGAAGGCTGAAGGTAAAAACCGCAATGAAATTGATTATCCTTTGCCTGATTCCGGAAACAGATGGATCGCCTTTTTCTTGAATTCCCGCGTCACCGCGTCCACATCATCAAAATCAGCAATCACATAAGGCGATATCATGATGACCAGTTCGGTTTTGGAATGGGAATCCGATTGCTTGCCGAACAGCCACCGCAATCCCGGAACCGAAACAAACCAGGGAAGCCCGGCGGCACCGTCGGAGGTGTTTTCCCGGATCAGCCCGCCGATCACAATGGTCTGGCCGCTTTGCACCGTAAGGGTCGTTTGGGTGCTGCGCTTGAAAAAAGACGGGTATTCACTGTTCCCCACCGTGACGTTTGGCGCCTGTTCGCTGACCTCCTGATTGATATCCATGGTCACCAGTCCCTGTTCATTGATATTCGGGGTTACAGAGAGCATTACCCCCGTATCCCGGTATTCGATGGATGTTTGCAGGAGCCCGGAATTCAGATCGCTGGTATACTGGTATTGAGAAGAAGCGACGGGGATTTCCTGCGAAATATCAATGGTTGCCGGCATACTGTTGGACGCCAGGATGGATGGGGATGAAAGGATATTGACCTTGTTATCGGAGGCCAGGGCGTTTAACGTGGCGGACCAGCGGTCCGGGTTGCCCACCAGAAACTGCATGCCCGATGCGCCCACATTGGCGTTAATCAGGCTGGTGCTCATTTTGGGATTCCCTTTTAAATACGTCCACTCCACCCCCATCTTGGTGGATTCGTCCAGGGAAATTTCCGCAATCATCACTTCAATCAGCACCTGCCGCGGCAAAATATCGAGTTTGACAAGCAGATTCTTGATGATCTGGTAATCCGCCGGAGAGGCCTCAATCACCAGAGAATTCCGGGATTCATCTTCTGTGATGCGCACTTCTCCCTTTAAGGTGCTGGAACCCTCGGTGGTGCCCGGCTCGGCGGAAAATGAAGTCGAAGACGCGGGAGCTGCCTTAACGGTCCGGCGGTTCGGGGATGCTTCCTCTTTTATTGATTTTTCGCCGCTCACCAAGGGATTCCGGGAAAAGGTGGAGGTCGACATTTTTTTGTTCTTATTCGTTTTATCTGTTTTTTTCTGTGTTTCCATCGCCTTGCCGGTGAACACCTGATTCAGGAGCGCCGCGATATCCGATGCCCGGCCATTTTTCACCGGATAAAAATAAATGCTCGGCTCCGTGGTCTGGTTCGGCACGTCGTATTTTTTAATCAACGCGTCTATTTCATCCAGCGCCGTTGGTTGCGCACACACGGCCAGGAGTGTGTTGAGCTGGTCAATGGGGATAAACGTCACGCCCGCCTTAACCGACGGCCCATAAGCCGTGAAAACCTTGTCCATGATTTCGGCCGCTGACTCCGCATCCCCATATCTAAGCGGGTAAAACCGGTAATTCACCCGTTCGAAGAGATCCGCGTCAAACACATCCACCAGTCTTAAAATTTTATTGATATTGTCCGCCTTGTCCGCCACCACCAGAATATTGGCATTTTCCTGGGTGACAATGCTGCCTTCCGCTGAAACAAACGGGGTCAAAACCTTTGCAATTTCCTGGGCGGCAACGGATTTCAGCCGAATGACCTGAATGACCACCCGGTCGGCGGGAGGAATCTTGCCTGACCGGTTCATCCGGGCCGCGATGGGCAGCCGGGCCGCGTCTTTCAAAGGAACAATCTTATAAACATGCTCCTGCTTGATCGCTGTAATGCCATTTACCTCAAGTATCTGATAAAAAATAGGAAAAAGATCCTTTTGATCCAGCTTCCCGGCAGTATGGATGGTGACCTTGCCGCTGACGGACGGGTCCAGCATGTAATTGATATGCAGCAAATCCGCCAGAGTGCGGATGACTTCGGCCAGCTCCGCATTATCGAAGTTAAACACCAGCTTGCCCATATCGGGAAATTTTTCTTCCGGTTCTCCGGTTGCGGCGGCGCCATGTTCCAGGGCAGCCGCAACCGGAGAAGCTGCTTTTTCATTCTGAATATCAGCGGCCGGGGAAGACTGGGCCCAGGCAGATGGCGATGGTCCCGCCAGCCCGGGAATGATCGCCAATACACAAATCACAAGCATCAACCATTTTTTAGTATCATATATTGTTTTCAAGTCTATTTTCTCTTTCTTTTAATTTGGCCCAGAGGCGTATCAATGATTTCATATTGACCATCTGCCGATATGGTCACTTTTTCGAGTTGTCCGGATTTCTTCGGTTTCGGCGGTTCCGCGCTGGCTGGCTTCGGCGCATCGCCGACGCTGACGATTTTCGGCTGAGATGACGGCGCGCTTTTTGGAGATGCCGATGCCTTGCGGATTTTTTCCGGATCATACAGCAGCACCCGGTAGCTGGTTTCACTGTCTGCCAGCACCACCTGATCCTGACGGATTTCCCGGACCTGCAAATTACCGATGCTGTCGCCCTCTTTCACCCATTTGTTTTGAGCGCCTTTTGCCTTATCCTCTGGATTATTAATCAAAGCGGCCTTATAATCACCAAACAAAACGACTCCGTAAAGCGTTATCTTTTCTCCTGAAATCCGGAGTTCATCTTCAACCGGTTCAGTGCCAGTCTTTGCGGCTTCGGGCGGCGGCGCCGTCCGCTCCGATGAAAAAAGATTGCGATCCACAACGCTCTGATACTCGGCATCGGATAAAATAGCATTTTCCGGCGGGGCTTTAAAAGGCTTGAAACCCTTGCTCTTTTCCGCAGACATTGCCGCAGGAAACATTGCCGTATCTGTTTGCCAGACTTCCCAAATATTTATCCAGCAAAGGACCAGGGCCACAGCCAGAACACCATTAACCATCCAGATTTTTGATACCATGGTTCAACCCGCCTTTTTGGGGGATAACGGCTTGTTTTTCGCCCCGGCATGACGCATAATTCCTTCAACCGTAATGGTTGAACGAATCAGCGCATCCTGGCCTCTCGAGCTTGAAAGACTTGCATCGAGATCTTTCACAATCAGCAATTTTGGAGAGGCTTCAATTTTATAAAGGATATCCCTTAGCTGAACAATGCCTGAATTCATCGAGAACTGAACCGGCAGCCGGATAAACCCGGATTTTTCATCCTCCTCCGGCTTCATCACCCGCATGCTGTCAAATTTCACATTGTTGGCCGTGCCGATGACATTTAATATGTTTTGAATTTCCACGGCAGCCAGGGAAGTTGTGGCGCCGGATAAAAGACGCGCCTCTGTCTGACTCTGCAATCGCTTGACAAAAGCGTTCTCCTTTTCAATCTGTTGCCGCTGGGCCGCAATCCCTGCATAGGTCGCCACCTGCTTTTGTTTAATGGCTATTTCATCCGAAACCGAAACCATTGCGCGGATGTCCGGATAAAACCGGTAGATGCCACCCAGAAGCAGAACGATCGCCCCGGCTGCGAGAATCTTCTTTCTTTCTTTGGTTAACGGAATGGATGCCAGCTTCATAATCTTATTGTGGTGTTTGAATGTTGCAGACGATGCGAAACACTTCTTTCCCCTCGCGGCTGTTATGTATGGCGGATAGAAAAGCCACATCCATGAACAGCGGCGATGCTTCCAGAATTGGAATTAGCTCGGATGCGGAATCGGCCATGCCGTAAAGCACCAGTTTATTTCCAGAAAACTTGAACTCTGTGATATATGCGGTCTGAGGAATAATATTGCTGAGTTCATTCATCATCTCAATTAGATATCTATTTCCGGGCCGAAGATATCTGAGATACGCCAGATTTCCTTTTATCTCCCTGGTTTCCGAAGCCATTTGTTCAACCACCGACACCTCGGCCTTCAGGCGGGCCGATTCCGCTTCCAGGGATTTCAGCATCTGCCGCTGGTGTATAAAAAGGCTGCCGGTCCATAAAACGCCGGACAACATCAACAGCCCCGCCAGAACAGCCATCACGTAGAGCCCGGTCCGGTTTGGTTTTTTTCGCAAACCCACTGGCATCAGGTTCATTTGAACCGGAACCTGCCGGACACCTTTCAGGGCCAGGCCAAAGGCCGGAATGGATGCATGATCCGGAATGCCCCCGGAAATATCGGCGGTGATGATTTCCTGAAATTCAGACGCCAGCCGGTCCCGCCGGTCTTCAATATCCCGGACGCCATACAGAACCAGACGGACGGCTTTTTCCGCGCCAATACAGACATCCCGCATCTGCGACAGCCGGCCTCCTGCCAGAAGCGCATCAACAGCATCATCTGAACCGGCGAATGATTTCGCATATAACAGGGCCCGGTTCCTGACCATCAGCACATCCGCACCCGATTCCCGATTGATGACAATGACAACCGGCCCATGGGCCTCCGGATACTGGTAAAAATAATAATTCGCAGCCCCGGCGGCGGCGATCTCGATCCCGGAAACGCCCTGATCGATGCTTTCCGCCATCTTCAGATACTCATCCAAGGCCTCCTTTTTCGCCGCCGTCAGAAGCAGTTTCAGTTTTTCCGAAGCCTTGTCCTCGGAAATCATCTGATAATCAAAATAAATATCATCCGATGGGAAAGGGATATATTTCTCAATTTCATATGTAAGGGTGGTTCGCAGATTTTCCTTTACCGCCAGCGGTAATTCAATTTCCCGGAAAAGCATCGGGTCGCCGGAGATGCCGATAAACAGATCGGATGCCGCAAATTTTGCTTCCCGGATGAATCCATTTATAAAATCAGTGATATCGGACTGCCTGTCCTGCCTGGATTTGGATTCATCCAGCAGACAGCGCGATTCCGATACCAGATTCACCCCTTTAAAAGCGCCTTTTAAATGGACAGCGCAAATCCGGCGCGAGTTGATGTCAATGCCGATACTGGAATTAAAAAACAATGTTTCTTTCCCCGCTAAACCATTTATAAAGCCGGATGAGCGCGCCACGCCTGATGCGGGTCGATATCATCCGTCCATTGAACCATCTGATATCTTTTTTTCGCCTGGATATCATAAACAATCACCGCGGTCACGCCCTCCATGATCCGGCTGTCCGGCATCTTCCCCCTGGACCGGATGACAAAATAGGGCGATGTTTGCAGGGTTAAGTATTTCGCCATCTCGCGATAGACATCCACACCCACGATATCAATGACTTCCTGCAATGATTCAAAATCCTTTTCCGCCCGGAATGCGGCGATACCGGCCACAAGATCATCGGTCATCCCCGGAAAAGCGGCCCACAATTCCATTGGAATAGAGTTAATATTCAAATGGTTGTAATCGAATTCCTTTTTGTTTGCCCGCTGTTTCCGTTTCTCGATGTCGCTTTTCGGGAATACAGTCACCACCGCCGCAAGGCGCCGATAATAAATCTCCGGCGTGACGCCCCGCACCCGCAGGAGCTCCTCCTTGGCGTCAAAATCGGCATTCTTGCAGTGATAGGGCACGGGCAGCGACTGGTAGTAATCCTCTTCCGCACCGTTCATCCGGTGATTATTGTCAGCGTCCCGCCAGTCCATAATGGAATCGGCGATCACATCCTTTTGCGCGTCATCCAGCCCCAGCCCGCCGAGCATGGCCCGCAGCAGATCCCTGTCCGCCAGATTGAGATCGATCTTGCCGCTTTCATTTTCAATCCGGACTTCAAACGCGCCGCCGCCGAAATCCACTGGCGGCATATCGGTATTGACGCGCCAGTCGGGCGCGCCTTCCGTCTTGGCCGCAGCTTCTGAAGACCCCGTTTCAACCGTTACGACCCGGCGCGGTGCCATCTGCTGAAGGATGATCTGCTCAATAGCCTTGTTAAAGCCCGCTATGGCAATATAATAGGCTTCGGTGGATTCCTTGAAATTCCGGGTGATATTGACCCGGGTTCTCATGGCGAAACAGAATTCCCCCACAATCACCGTAAGCAGCATAAGTACCCATAACACCATCAGCAGGGCGATGCCTTGATTGGAAAAGAATTTTTTCATAAGCCAATTTCACACCCTTTTACCGGCTGTCCATTCCGGGCAGCAAACGGGCAACCACTATTACCGGCGCTTTTTTGTCATCCATTTGTACAGTGCAACGGACCGCAGCGGGCAGCCCGGTATCCTTTTCCGGGTTCCACCCGGCCTGCCATTCGGAGGCATCCGGGGTTATTTTCAAATATTCAAATGATACCGTTTGGATGCCGGAAAGCAGCTGATAGGCCGCCGGCGCATCCGGAACGCCTTTTTTCCCCGCGCCGCTTCCGGGCTGCCAATTTTTCTCCATTATTTCAATATAATATCCATCGCCTTCATCATCGCTGCGCACCCTGTAGCCCACCTGCACGTTCCCGGTCTCATTGCCTGGGACAACGGCGACGGTGGAAATAAAATCCACGGATTCCGCATCACCCCGGAAAACAAACGGGTCGCCGTCTTCCGGGGTGATGGACTGGTTGCATGCGGATGACAACTGGCGTTTAAGGATTGAAAACACCATCTGCTGACGTTGATACATGTCAACATCCCGCTCCCCGGTTTCCCATGCCCTGACCCCGATGCGGAACGCGCCCAGGATAATCAAAAGAATGACCCCCAGAATCGTAAGGGATATCAACAATTCAATGAGGGTTGAGCCTCTGTCACTCCGGCGCGTCATGGATTACTCCGGTGTTTCCGCTGTATTTAATTTTTCCGTCAGGGCCGTGGTGGTAAGTTCAAAGCGTTTTTCCCGGTCACCGTTCATCCATATCACATCGAGGCGAATCAGCAGGGTCGAAACCGGCAGCTTTTTCGCCAGTTCCGCCTTGTCCTTATCATTGACATCGGCTCCCGCATCAGGCACCACTTCCTCGATGGCGGCGGTCCAGCGGTAACCATCTCCAAAATCGCCGCTCTGTTCGCCCGCCGCCCATTCCCGTGTGAGCAGCAATTCCTCCATTTTCTCTCTTGCATGGAATATGCCATACAAATAATCATTGGATATTTTGTTCGATTTCAGTCCACCGGAAAAAAGCTGCATGATCACCACGAGCGAAATTCCCAGAATCATGACCGCCACCAGGACTTCGATCAGGGTAAATCCGTTATGCGATTTAAGGCGCTTCAACCGTTTAACTTTGAACTCCTTATTCCAATTCGCATTCGAGCGGCATCTACGTTGGCTGCGTCGTCGGCTCCTCAACTTACAGGCAGTAAGCCTGCGTCGCCTCCTTCTTGCCGCCTTGATGTCATCTTGAATGCAAAATGGAATTATTATTCTAATTTTGACTTGGCGATTTCAACCATGCCGGTGATGAAATCAATATGAATCAAGAGCGCCCGGCCATTATCGCCGGAAATGACAATATCTCCGCCGCTGCTGCCGCCGTTTGCAAAAAAAACCACCTGAAACAATCCGCTGTCCACAACCGTATCGCCGGCAACCGCCTGTTTCAGGGACACCCCTTTCGGCAAGACGTAAGTGGTTCCCCGGACCTCTTTGGGAACATCGGCGGCCTCTCCGGCGCCGGGTTCCGCATCTGCGTTAATGGTCAATTTTTGATTTTCAAAATCAAATACGCACACCCGGTTGATTTTTTCACCGGCGGCCAGGCTGCGGGCGTACCGGAGCGATGCGGCGATCTTTTTAGCCGCGGTCTTCAACTGGAGATTCCCCAGCGGGCCTGCGAGCCTCGGGGCAGTCAGCGCGGTTATCAGGCTGATCAGGACCAGCACCACCAGCAGTTCAATCAATGTAAAGGCCTTTTTATTCGCCAATATTCTTCCAGTTCCCGATATCAATGTTTTCGCCCTCGCCGCCGGGCTGCTTGTCCGCTCCATAGGATTGGATGTCATAATCCCCGTGTTCTCCCGGGCAGACATACACATAGGCCTGCCCCCAGGGGTCAAGGGGAATTTCCTTGGGCAGATAGGGGCCGTCCCAGGAGTCCGCATCCTGCGGTTTTTCCCGCAATGCCTTGAGCCCCTGCTCGGTGGTGGGATATTTCCCCATATCCAGCCGGTAAGTATCCAGCGCGGTTTCAAAAAGAGACATTTGCGCCTTGGCGGCCTTCTGCTTGGATGTGCCGACCTTGCCGAACATTCTCGGCGCGACAAGGGCCGCCAGCAGCCCCAGAATAATCATCACAATCAGCAGTTCAATGAGCGTGAACCCGCCATTGCCTTTTATTCGTTTCATTTCTTTCATTTGTTTCCCTTTCTAGAATGGTACATCATTCATGCTGAAAACCGCCAGCAGCATGGATATGACGATAAATCCCACAATCAAACCCATGGCGAGAATCATAGCCGGCTCCAGCAGATTGACAAAGCGCTTGATCAAGTTTCGAACCGTTTTTTCATAATTATCCGCCACTCTTAACAACATCTGGTCCAGATGGCCCGTCTCCTCGCCGACCGCGATCATGGAAACGGCCAGGGGCGGAAAAATACCGGCCTGAAGAAGCGGCCCGGACAGGTTTTCGCCCTCCTTCACCCGATGATAGACCGCGTCCAGCGATTCCGCGATCAACCGGTTGGTAATAATTTCCCGCACCAGCATCAAGGCCTGCAAAATCGGCACCCCGCTATGGATGAGGGTTCCCAGCGTCCTGGAAAACCGGGCAACTTCCACGGATCGCACCAGATTTCCCGTCACCGGCGCGCTCACCTTGAGCCGGTCGGCGGCCATCCGGCCTTTAGGCGTATTAATGTATTTTTGGATCCCGAAAACCGTTGCGGCGATACCGCCGAAAATGGCCCACCAGTAGGCTCTGAGCCCGTGGCTGATGGCCAGCAGCACTTGCGTCGATCCGGGCATGGCCTGACCCATGTCTGAAAAAATCACCGCGAATTTAGGCACCACGAAGGCCAGCATGATAATAATGGAGATTCCGCCCACAAATACCAGAAACAGCGGATACACCATGGCGGACGTGATATATTCCTTTAAATCCTGGGAGCTTTCCAGAAATTCTCCCAGCCGTTCCAGCACCGCCGGCAGTACGCCGCCGGTTTCCCCGGCCCGGACCATATTAATATAAAGTTTGGGAAAAATCGCCGGATACTTGGTCAACGCTTCGGACAGGGAATTACCGCCTTCCACATTTTTCAGAATGCCGTAAACCACTTCCCGGAACTTGGCCTTTTCCGCCACATTGATCAGGATGGACAGAGCCTTGTCCACCGGCAGCCCGGCTTCGAGCAGGGCATACAAATCCTGGGTGAACAGCATCACGTCCTTTGACGTAATCCGCTGGAACAGATACGACAGGTTAATGCTTCCACCCAGGTTGAATTTCCCCTGCCCCGCGCCCGTGGCCTGAATCCGGATGGGAATATAGTGCATATTCTGGAGTTTCGCCGCCACTTCTTTTTCATCCGTCGCCTCCAGGGTTCCCTTGATTACAGCTCCGGACGCATCGCTGGCTTTGTATGAAAATATCGTCATATTATTTCTCGAGGGTTACCCGTAAGACTTCCGCCAGCGTGGTCATTCCCTGGCGCACCTTTTCCCACCCGTCCCGCCGCAGGGTCACCAGACCTTTGCTTAGGGCAACATCCTTAATTTTGTCAGAATCCGATTTTTTAGAGATCTCATTGCGAAGATCCGAATCGATGGCAAGGTATTCAAACAGGGCGGTCCGGCCTTTAAATCCCGTATGCCGGCATTCCTCGCATCCCTGTCCATAATAAAACACGACATCTTCAATATCGCCCGCGGTCAGCCCCATGGCGCTTAAATGTTTTTCATCCGGCGGCCCCGGCGTCTTGCAATGGGGACAGATGACCCGGACCAGACGCTGTGCCAGAACCCCCAGAAGCGTTGAGCTTAATAAAAACCCTTCCACTCCCATGTCCAGAAGCCGGCTGATGGCCCCCACCGCATCGTTGGTATGCAGCGTGCTGAAGAGCAGATGGCCGGTCAGAGCCGATTGTATAGCTATTTCAGCGGTTTCCCGGTCCCGGATTTCACCCACCAGAATAATGTCCGGATCCTGCCGCACAATGGAGCGCAACCCGTTGGCGAAGGTCATGCCGATCTTCGGGTTCACCTGGATCTGGTTCACGCCGCTTAAATAATATTCCACGGGATCTTCCAGAGTGATGATTTTATTTTCCGGTGAATTGATTTTCGCAAGCGATGTATAAAGGGTGGAGGTTTTACCGCTGCCCGTGGGGCCGGTGACAAGAATCATGCCATAGGGCTGGGTGATCAGCTGGTTGTATTCCGCAAGCAGGGAGGACGGAAATCCGATTTTTTCCAGATCCAGAATCAGCATTTCCCGGTCGAGCACACGCATCACCAGGCTTTCACCGAACAGGGTGGGGATGGTGGATACCCGGAAATCAATGTCCCGGCCCGATATCCGAAGCTTAATGCGCCCGTCCTGGGGCAGACGGCGCTCGGCGATATCCAGATCCGCCATGATTTTCACCCGGGAGATGATAGCCGCCTGAAGCTGTTTGGGCGGAGACTCCACCTCGTGAAGCACCCCGTCCACCCGGAACCTTACTTTAAACTTGTCTTCAAACGGCTCAAAATGGATATCACTGGCCCGGAACTCCACGGCTTTCAGGATAATCCGGTTCACCAGACGGATAATGGGGGCCTCGGACGCCAGATCCCGGAGCTGATTGACATCTTCCTTGCCGGTATCCGCGATCTGGTAAATATCCTTGCCCGCTTCCTCGATGATCATTTCCAGAGACTGGGTTCCGGCCCCGTAAAGCCGTTCCACTGCTTCAAAAATATCTTCCTCGGTCCCGGCGGCGGCCTCCACGTCCAGGCCAAACCCCTGCCGGATGGCGTCAATGGTCCAAAAATCCGCAGGGTTCGCCATCGCCACCCGCAATTTATTATCAGTTAAAGCAATCGGAATGAATTTCGACTGTTTCATGAACTGGACGGACAGTTTGTCCAGCACCACCGGTTCTGAAGGGTAATCATTTGAAGATAATTGTTTCATTAAGCCTCACGGTCATGCGTTGTTTTACAGGCAATGCGAAAACGGTCTGCCGCCGGAAATAAAATGCAATTTTAATACCACGATCCCGCGTACAAAAACAAGTACTGCTGAGGCGACCGCCTTTTCCCTTGATTTTTTTTCCGGATTATCCCATATTTTTAAAATGGCGAATAACTGCCATCCATTTGTTTTTTCAAACATCAGGGCAAAATGGTATTGACCGATTACGGCTTCGGAATCAACCTTAACCGGATATTTTTATTTTTTTCGCATTCAGAATTTTTTAAGGAGGCAAACCATGATGGAGGCGAACTCTTCCCATACTGAATCTTTTGAACGCGCGCTGGCCATCGGCAGACCCCCGAATATCGTATCCCTTTTCCCCAATTCAAAAGCCCTGATTGTCAGCGGCAAATTCATCGACCGGGCCATGAAGAAAAAAGGCAGGGCTATCTGCATGGCGGCCAACGGAAGGAACCTGCCTGTCATTCGCGGCGCGCTTCAGGCCGCCCAGCGCGCCAACTCGGCCATCATCATTGAAATAGCCAAATCCGAAGGGGGCGCATCCGCTTACTGTGCGGTAAACTACTGGAATATAGCCCGCATCGTCGACAGTCTGTGCAATGAAATGAATATCACCATTCCGGTGGCCATACATGCCGACCATTACGGCATCAAAAATTCCGCGGATATCACGGCGGCGAAAATTGAGATTCCCACCCTGTTTGAAGCGGGAATGACATCCATCGCCATTGACGCATCCCATTTGCCGGACGACCAGAATCTGTCGGCCAATATCGAATTATTCCCCTGTTTGCCTGAATGGGCCGGATATGAGACCGAAGTTGGCGAAATTAAAGGCAAAGAAGGCTTGTCCACCGTGGAGGAAGCCCTGTTTTTAATTCAGGGCCTCAACGCCCGCAATATGTTCCCGGACTGGATCGCTTTAAACAACGGCACTACCCACGGCATCGAAGCCGGGGCCGAAGGCATCCAGGTGGATCTGACCGCCAGCATTCATCAGGCCCTTGCGCCCTATCACGTTTCCGGGGCTCAGCATGGCACTTCCGGCAACAGCTCGGAACGCCTGATGCAGATCGCGGCAAAGACCCAGACCACCAAGGCCAATGTGGCCACGGCCCTGCAAATGATTTCCTGGGGGCTGGCGGTCAATGACTACGGCAATGCTCAGCTTGATGCGGACGGCCAATTCATCAAGCTGCCGGATGAAGGCGTGACGCAAGCCCTGTGGGAAAAAATAACGGCTTATGCCGAATCCAAGGGGCTGAAAAAAGGGGATTATAAAAAGCTTAACCTTCCCTTTGAAAACCACATCTTATCGCAGCCCAAGGAAATCCGGGAAAGAATGTCCCACCGGGTGGCGAATTTCGTGCACCATATGCTGGTGAACGTGTTTAACAGCAATGATACCGCGCCCCTGGTGGTGGATGCAATTCTCGCGGCAGGAAACCATGATCCCGGTCCGAAAGCCAGCCGCATTGAACGGCCGGAAGACTGGACCCCGGAAAAAATCGCCCGGCGGGCGGCGGCCATTCATGGGGGGAAGGGAACGGCAGGCAATTTTGACGATTAAATACCAATCCGCATTCAAGCGCCATCAGCGTTGGCTGCGTTGTCGGCCCCTCAACGCACAAGACCTTACGCCTGCGTCGCCTCCGCCTTGCCGCCTTGCTGTCATCTTGAATGCGAATCGGTATTGGAAATTATGACCCCGAAACTTTTCTGTCATTTTTGCGGCAGCAGACTCACGGATCACTTGGTTGACGGCCGGATTCGCCGGTTCTGCCTGACGTGTCAGGCTCCCATTTATGAAAACACGGTGCCGGCCATCTGCATCATGACGGTTAATGACCGGCAGCAGGTCTTGCTGGTCAAGCGCGGCATTGACCCTAAAAAAGGCTTCTGGTGCCTGCCCGGCGGTTTTATGGAACTGAAAGAAACGCCGGAGGGCGCTGGTTTGCGGGAATTGCAGGAAGAAACCGGGCTTTGTGGAAAAATCGACCGGCTGCTGGGCGTTACCGCCCATGACAGCAAGCTTTATGGCACAGTTTTCGTGACCGGTTTTCTGGTCCGAACCTTCAGCGGCGATCTTATTGCCGGCGATGATGCGGACGCGGCTGGCTGGTTTTCCGCCGGCGCCTTGCCGGAAATCGCTTTTGACAGTCATCAGAAATTTATCCGGCATTATTATACCGCTTATGCAAATAGCCCCTCATCAAATCCATAATGTGCTGAAGGCTTACGCCAAGCGCCTTAAAAATATTCATGATTCGCTGAATAACGGGGAATCGGATCCGGATGCCTGTTCCTCGGAAGACAAACGGCGGCTCATCGCGGGCAAAATTTCCACGCGCATGATTGCGCAAATGGTCTTCACCCGGCATAAACCCGGCCTTGAAACAGACCTTTTCCAAACCCCGGAGGCCTGTTTACGGAAACCCGGCTCTAAAGATCGTTTCACCTACCATATGATCACCCCGAAAGGCGAAAAAATAACCGCTCACATGGAAATCGAAGACCCTGATTTCTTGATCAGCCGGATGGACCGGAACGCCCGTGACGCTGAAAAAAATACATAACCATCACCCCACCGGCCTGATCTTCACCCCGCGTTCACCCAGATATGATTTGATTTCCGGAATCGTATAAGCGCCATAATGCACCATGGACGCAATCAGGGCGGCATCCGCCCTGCCGGTTGTCAGCACATCGTGTAAATGTTTCGGGTGACCGGCCCCGCCGGAGGCAATCACCGGAATATTCACCGCTGTTGAAATGAGTTCGGTCAGCGTCAGTTCATACCCGTCTTTCGTTCCGTCCGCGTCAATGGAATTCAGACAGATTTCCCCGGCCCCGAGTTCCTGGCCTTTTAATGCCCAAGCCAGCGCGTCCAGCCCAGTATAAGTCCGGCCCCCGTTGATGACGATTTCATACCCGGAAGGTATCGCGGTGCTTTTCCCCACATGCTTCACATCCATGCCCAGCACCATGCACTGGCTGCCGAATGCGTCCGCGCCCTGAGATATGATCTCCGGATGTTTGACCGCCGCCGAGTTCACGCTGACCTTTTCCGCGCCTGCCAGCAGCACATCCCGCATATCGTCAAGGGTGCGGATGCCGCCGCCAACGGAAAACGGGATAAAAATGGTTTCCGCCACTTTGCGCACCACTTCGATCATGATATCCCGTTTTTCAAAGGATGCGGTGATGTCATAAAAAACAATTTCATCCGCGCCATTTTCATAATACATGAGCGCCATCTCTACCGGATCACCGATATCCACATTATTTTTAAATTTGACGCCCTTGGTGGTCCGGCCTTCCCGGACATCCAGGCAGGGGATGATGCGTTTGCTTAACATGGATTCCATCCGCTAAAATTTTTTAATATCCGCAACCCCGGTTTCCCGCTTTTTTCCGGATGAAACTGGGTGGCCACCAGATTTTTCACGCCAATGACCGAGGGGAACTCAATGCCGTATTCCGTGGTGGCGATCACTTGGTCAGCATGGTCCGGAGAGGGATAAAAACTGTGTACAAAATAAAATTCATCCTCCGGCCGCATTCCGGCGAACACCGGGTGATCCGCCCGCAAGGAAATCCGGTTCCACCCCATGTGGGGAATTTTCAGCCCCGTGATCCCCTGAAATTTAAAGGATTCTGAAAACGCCCGGGCGCATCCCGCCATCAGCCCCAGGCACGGGGTTTGATTTTCCTGGCTGGACCGCAAAATAATCTGGGTGCCCAGACAAATGCCCATCACCGGCTTGCCGCTGTTGAGCGCGGCGCTTAACGCCTTGTCCAGCCCCAGGCGTTTAAGGCTGATCATGGCGGACCCGGCCGCGCCGACGCCAGGGAAAACCACCTTTTCAGCCGATTCTATTACATTGATATCATTTGTAATAATATTTGGAACGCCGATATGGGAAAACGCCCTGGACACACTGGCCAGATTCCCGGCGTCATAATCGATAATCGCAATCATAATTCCGCCTTTACAAAATCTCCATTCCTCCGGCCGGCTTTCTCATATCTTCCGGCGCCAGCCTTTTTTAAATTCCTCCATTTTCCGGTCATACGTCTTTTTCACGCCATTGGGCATGACATTGACAATGGCCTGGCCGATGGCGACCACAGGCGGCGCCAGCTTTGAATCCCGGATAAACGTCATGCCGCCGGCAGGGGTAAATGTCATCAGAAGAATATACACCAGCGTGACTATCAAGACCGCTTTCACCCCCCCGAAAACCGCCCCGAAAATCCGGTCCACCACGCCCAGCAGCGCCGCCTTTGCCAGCATCCGGATCAGCACCCCGATCAGTGTGATGGTAAAAAACACCCCGCAAAATAATAAAACGAACGCGGCCATCAAACGATAGTCCGGGTCAGCGATCCATTTGGACAAGGACGGCGAAACCGTTCCATGATAGGCATAGGCTGCGTAAAACCCGGCCAGGACCGCGGCAATCGCCGCCGCTTCTTTGATGAAACCCCTGAAAATACCCCGGATCATGCAATACCCGAGAACAACAATAATTGCGATGTCAAAAAGGTTCATGCGGTTTGATCCTATTCATGATTATATATAATTCAGCATGTTGGATTACTCAAACCCCAAAACCGCGTCAAGATAATTCTTGTTTTTTTTCATCATCCGGTGTAAATTGTCAGAATCGCGCACGCTATAAGACCGGATATCCGCGACCACGCATAATGCTGACGATTGCAAAAAATGAGCAAATACAAAAAACAGGCCTTGTCTGAAATCACTTTCGCCGACAATCAGACGGCCAACGAGCTGTTCGGGGCGCACAACTGTAACCTGGAGCGAGTCGCCGAATCAACGGACGTTAAGATTTCCGCCAGAGGAACCACCGTCATCATTGAAGGAGACAGCATCGCCGCCGATCTGGCCGGGAATATCCTCAACCAGCTCTATGAATTGATCCGGGGCGGCTATCCGGTTTATCCCAAAGACGTGGAATACGCCACCAGCGTGCTGAGCAGGGACAACCGGGTTGACTTAAAAAAAATATTTCTGGATTCGGTGTATGTGACATCCAAAAAACGCACCATCACCCCCAAAAACCCGACACAAAAAGAATATATTGACGCCATCCGGAAATACGATATCGCCTTCGGCATCGGCCCGGCGGGCACGGGAAAAACCTACCTGGCCATGGCCATGGCCGTGGCGGCTCTGGCGCAAAAAAAGGTCAGCCGGATTGTCCTGACCCGGCCGGCGGTGGAAGCCGGCGAGGCACTGGGATTTCTGCCCGGCGATCTGGCGGAAAAAATCAATCCTTACCTTCGGCCCCTCTATGATGCGCTGCATGACATGATGAACTTTGAAAAAGCGTCCGGCCTGATGCAGCAGGATGTGATCGAAGTGGCGCCTCTGGCGTTTATGCGGGGCCGGACATTGAATGATTCGTTTATTATCCTCGATGAAGCGCAGAACACCACCTCCGAGCAAATGAAAATGTTTCTCACCCGAATCGGGTTTAATTCCAAAGCGGTCATCACCGGGGATATCACCCAGTCTGATCTCCCCAGCAACCGGGCGTCCGGCCTGATTGAAGCCAAAGAGCTGCTTTACGGGATAGAGGGCATCCACTTTGTCTTTTTCACCAAACATGACGTGGTCCGGCACCGGCTGGTTCAAAAAATTATTGATGCCTATGAACAGCAGTCGGCCCGTCAAAAATGATCAGAGTCCTATGAACAGAAAATTCAGCGACATCTCCATTAAAAAACGGTTTCCGGCCAATTTCTGGATGTTATCGGGGGTTCTGGCATTTGTCACCCTGCTTTCCACCTTGATTTTATCGCCCCGGCTGGTGCTGGTCCTGCACCCTTCCTACAGCCTGGGCGATGTCGCGGACAAGAACATCAAGGCTCCCACCGATTTTTTTGTTGAAGACGCTCAGGCCACCGCTCAACAGAAAAATGCAGCCAGGGAAAACGTTTTAACGGTTTATGATTATGATGACGCCTTGTCGGACAATCTGAAGCGCCAGATCAACAAAGCCTTCAGCCTGCCCCGGGCCGTTTTTGAATCGCCAGCCGCCAAAAAGGGATCAAAACAGCCAGTCAACAGGGAAAACGAGATACTGGCGCTGAAACCGGAATTTGAAAAAGTCCTTGGTATTCCCGTAAACGACGGCGCATATAAAATTCTGGAAAACGAAAAGTTCTCCAGCAATATTTCAGGCCTGATCATTTCCATATTATCTGAAATCATGCGCAATGGCGTTGTGGCCAGCAAAGACCTGCTCCTGAAAGGCAACGACAGGGGCATCACTTTGAAATCATTGAGCGATGACACGGAAAAGACCGTCCAGAATTTAAAAAGTTTTTACGGACTCGACCAGGCCAAAACCATGGTGCGGATTGTCGGCGAACCCGCTCTCAAAGATCTGGACTATACGCTGGTCAACCTGATTGTGGACTTGACCCAGCGGCTCATCCAGCCCAACATCACCCTTAACCGCAGTGAAACCGAAAGACGGCGCAATCAGGCGGAGTCACTTATCAATTCAACACTTTATAAAATCCAGCGGGGTGAAATGATCCTTCGGGAAGGCGAACGGGTCACCCCCCTGCACCTGTTAAAACTTTCGGCTCTCAAGGAACAGACCGGGAAAAAACAGGCATATGAAAAAGGTATCGGCACATCGCTCATCATTTTCGCCCTGCTCACCATCACCTATTTGATCCACTTGAAATATCAGAAAAAAATTCTGCATTACCAGAATAAAAACCTGTTTTTCATAAGCTCCGTGATCATCCTGTTTTTACTGATTTTACAACTTTCAGCGTCCCTGGCGCAGGAGCTCGCGCCCGCCGCGCCGATGAGCCTGTCGCCTGAGTCCATATTTTACGCCATTCCGCTTGCCGCCGGCGCCATGACCATCTGCCAGTTTCTGGGATTTAACATCGCGTTTCCCTTCGCCATCGTGCTGGCGTTAATCTCGGCCATCATTTTCGAAAACAGCTATGCCCTCTGCCTGTTCTTTCTGCTGAATGGCATCATGGGAGCCTTCTGGGTCCAAAACTGCAAAGAGCGCAAAGGGTTTATCAAGGCCGGCCTCAAAGTCGGGCTCCTGAACATGGCCCTTGCCACCATTCTGGATATCTACCTGATTGATTTTGCAGGCTTTAAGGTGTTGTGGGACTGGCTGTTCGCATTCTCCGGCGGGGTTATCGCGGGCATTATCACCGCGGGGCTCACCCCGCTGATGGAACTGTCTTTCGGCTACACCACGGACAGCTCCCTCCAGGAACTGGCCAATCTGGACCGTCCCCTGCTCCGCCGCCTCATGCTGGAAGCGCCCGGCACATATCATCATTCCGTTATCGTCGGTTCCCTGGCCGAAGCGGCGGCGTCTGAAATCGGGGCCAATCCGCTGCTCGCCAAGGTTTCCGGATATTATCACGATATCGGCAAACTGAAAAATCCTCTCTACTTCATCGAAAACCAGCAGGGCGGAAAAAATATCCACAACAAACTGGCCCCAAGCATGTCATGCCTGATCCTGATATCCCATACCAAAAACGGCATTGAACTGGCCAAGGAAAATAAACTGGGCCGGGCGATCCAGGACGCCATCAATCAGCATCACGGCACCACATTGATCAGTTTTTTTTATGACAAGGCGAAAAAACTGGAAAAAGAAGATCAAATCGTAAATATTGACAACTTCCGGTATCCGGGGCCCAAGCCCCAGACCCGCGAAACCGCGCTGGTCATGCTGGCGGACGTGGTGGAAGCCGCATCAAGAACCCTGGAGCAGCCTACCGCGGACCGGATTCAGGGCTTGGTGCAGCAGCTTTTCAACAAACTGTTCACGGACAACCAGCTCGATGAATGCCCGCTGACATTGAAAGACCTGCACAATATCGCCCGGAGTTTCAATAAAATACTAAACGGCATCTATCATCACCGGGTGGAATATCCGGATAAACCCCTGCCCGAGGAACAAAAGGAAAAAAATGGGAGTACTGATCGACAACCGCCAGACGCAATACAACCTGTCCATCCAGCAGATACAGACGACAGCCCAAGCACTCTTAAACGCCTTGGGCAGTCCTGACAGCGAGCTTTCCATTGTGATTACAGATGACGCCGAAATGGCGGGGTTGAATCAGACTTACCGGAACCGGACAGGCCCCACCAATGTGCTGGCGTTTCCCATGCATGAAGGCGATTTTCCGGATCTCAATCCCGAGCTTCTGGGAGATGTGGTGATCGCCATGGATACCGCCGCCCGGGAAGCCGAAGAAATGGGACTTTCCCTGGCGCACCGGTTTGATTTTCTGCTGATCCACGGGGTGCTGCACCTGTTCGGGTTCGACCATGAAACGGATGAGGCGGCGGAAGTTATGGATGACAAAACGGAAGAATTATTTAAAATCATAAGGGAATAATCATCATGGCAGGTCTGGCAGTCAATATTGATCACATCGCCACCTTGCGGCAGGCCCGGGGCGCGGATATGCAGACGATGCTTACCGAGGGTG
>DAIEHU010000029.1 GCA_027353395.1 Desulfobacteraceae bacterium | reverse complement strand
ACCTTCAATACGTTTTTCTCGAACCAATTCACCAATTTTTTCAAGAAGTTTTGCTTTATTTACTTGATACGGAAGTTCTTTGACAAGAATGGTTTGTTTGCCAGTATCTTCATCTGTTTCTATTTCTAGATCTGTAACATCTTCTAGCACCGTTCCCGGCTTCACATTTTTTGTCAAAAACGGGAAAAGAAGATTCGGATAAGGTTCCGTGGCGGTCAGGGCCTGATTCAAAACGGGCAGCAGGCGGGGAAGGCCCGCACGCACATCCGCCGTCATGCCGGAACTATCATTGCGGCCTGCGTCGGTGGGACGGATTTCACCGGGCAGTAAAAAAGACGTTTTTACGCCGGGTATCCAGATTTGCAGCAGAATCCGGGAGTTTTCCGGCAACGGTTTGCCGGATGGGAGAAATACGGTTCCGGATGAGAGTTCCCGGTAAAATTGACAGAAATGATCAGTGGACGCGAATTTAACAATGATTAAAAATTTCTGCATTGTAAAATCAAACCGCCGTCTGTAAAATATTAAAGTGCGTGAGCACCCGGATAAGATGATTGGACAGGTCCGGATAAGTTTAGCCTTTATATCACCTTCATCGTTTATTTGACAGTTTTTTCATAAATTGGGGAGTGGTAATTGCAAATGCCGCCCCATGAAAGGATTAGAGAACCCATGGAAAAGGGAAAAGGGGATATTTTAATAATGCTGGCGCGAAAGACCATCGCCGAACACCTGGGGATTGGCCTGAACCCCGCCGGTGAACTGGATGCGCTAAAGGATGCGGTGTTCTCAGACAAACGGGGAACCTTTGTGACCCTGACCATCAATAACCAGTTGCGGGGATGTATCGGAAATCTGTCCTCGGATAAAACCATATGGGAAGGGGTTAAAGACAATGCCGTAAATGCCGCGTTTTATGATCCGCGGTTTCCGGCCTTGTCCAGAAAAGAACTGGATGCCGTGGATATTGAGATCAGCCTTCTGACGGAACCCCGGCCCCTGGAATTTAATGATGCCGAGGACCTGCTTGCCAAGTTGCGGATAGGTATCGACGGTGTGATTATCCGGAAAGGCGGCCGAAGCGCAACGTTTCTGCCCCAGGTCTGGGACCAGCTGCCGGATAAAAAAATGTTCTTGAGCCATCTTTGCACCAAGGCAGGCATGCCTGCCGATGCCTGGCGCAGCTCCGGCCTGGAGGTGCGGATCTATCAGGTACAGTATTTTCATGAAAGTCGCCGCGCAAAATGACAAAATCGATCATTGGGCCAGAACGCCAGTTCCGCAAAATCCAAATTCCATGGGGCTGGATGTGACGGCTCTTAAAAAAGGCATGGTTCTTGTCCTGTGTTTCAGCGTTTTGCTTGTTTCCGGGTGCGGGACCGCCCGAATCGTCAGGCGCATGGAAGTTACAGCCTATTGCGGATGCGGCGAATGCTGCGGCTGGGAACGGGGAAGCTGGAAATTTCTGAAGCTGGATTTCTGGAACAAATACATCTCTTCCGGAAAAAACGAAGGCCGCCCCTACTCCGGGCTGACTGCCAGCGGCACAAAACCCCATGAGCCCAGACCCGGCCTTTTGTCACTGGACACCCTTGAGAATCCGTGGATGATCCCGCCTCGACTGGTATTCCCATGGCTGTGGCTTCCAAGGGATGGCACCATTGCGGCGGATACCCGCTATTATTCCTTTGGCACCCGCATGTATGTTCCCGGATACGGATACGGCGTAATCGAGGACCGGGGCAGTGCGATCAAAGGTCCAACCCGGCTGGACGTGTTTTACAGATCCCATACGGTCGCGAAAATTTGGGGACGGCAAAAGGTGGATGTAAAAATTTACCGGTAAACCGGCGGCCGGATGTGGTTTTATCCGTCAGGACGCCATGAATGAACGCATCTTATAAATCCAGCAGGCAGAGAATCCATGAACGGGAAATATATAGAATACGATGATGAGCAGGATGAACTATTCGAGGATGAATATTTTCATGTGTACCACAGAAATCAGCCCGGCAGCGGATTTAATTATGTCATCGGTGACGTTGTCAAAGTTTATCCGAACGCCGTGCTTGTCGGGGCCATTGCTGCGTCAAAATACATCCGGCCGCCGGTCAGGCCTCGGGTAACGTATGATGTGGATATTCTATTGTCAGAAGTTGATTTTGAGATGTTCCTCGCAGATGACCTGCCCGAAGATGCTTTGAAAAATCTTGAAAAATACTTCCTGGATTCGGATTCGGCCAACCACAGCCTGAAACATAAAAGCACCGGTATTTATGTGGATTTTTTATCCACTGAAAGCACGCCGCTCAAGCCAAGACTCATTCGGCACATTCTGGAAAACCGGAAACAAACAACCAATATATTGAGGCTCATGGATTCCAAAATCGCGATTGCAAAACCCGAATACTTAATCGCACTAAAATTGAACCGGTTTTACAAGATGCCGCGGACGGAAAAAGGGTTAAGCGACCGCCTGGATATTATCAAAATTTTAAAAACGTTAATTTCAAACTCCATGCCGTTTAGCCTCGGCGGAGCCAAGGACTTCATGGGCAGGCAGGAAATCACCAGTTTCAAAAAAATTTATGACGATGTGGCGTTTGAAATAAACGCGGAGAAACAACTTCAAAAAGCCTTGGTTCACCAGCCCATGTATATTATCGATTTCGAGGCGTCCGGTCTTGGAAAGGATTCTTACCCCATTGAAGTGGCCTGGGGCGACGGCAAACATCCGGTAGCATCCTTTTTACTGAATCCCGATCATATGAACGGATGGACGGACTGGGATGCCAGAAGTTCAGAATTCCATGGCATCCCCAGAGACCGGTTGGTCCGGGAAGGGGAAGATCCAAAACGTGTCGCTGAAAAAATGGTGAAAGAGCTGGCCGGAAAGACATTATATTCGGATGAACCGCGATATGACAATATGTGGAAAGACCGGCTGCTCAAAGATTCCGGTTATGACCCCGGATTAATCCGGATTAAAAACTTGAAATATTTTCTAGACAAGATGATCAAGGCCACATGCCCCAAAATGAACTTCACGGATCTGCTTGAAGAATTTTCTGCAAAAACCCAAAACCCTCACAGGGCCAAACCGGATGTCTCCTGGCTGTTTGAATTTGTGAATTTTGTAAAAAATACGGTCTGCGATGTTGGAAACTGAAAGGGAATCGGCGCGATTCCCGGCGACGCCGTCACCGGGAACATGGTGTTCTCTTTTTGAAGGATTTTACACAGGACTATTCTTGTTCAGCTCAGCCGGATCGCTTTTTCCGGGCACATCTCCTGGCAGCAGAAACAGGTAATGCAGATATCCGGATCCACTTCCGGAAATTCATCCATCATGGTCAGGGCTGATACCGGACATTGAGCCACACAGGTACCGCACGCCGTGCAAAGGGTTTGATCCACTTTCGGTCGGAATTTGTTTTTACTGGCGAGCATTTCCTGGACCGCCTGATCTTTCAAATTCCCCTCCCCGCTCATTGGCGGCAGCTTGAAATTGGGGATTTTTTCCAGTTTCCCGATAATGTGGATGGTCTTCAGGTCATAATCCCCCAGGCCCTCTTCTTTGGCCTTTTGCAGGAAGCGCAAGCGTGATGGATCGCATCCCATCATTGCGGCGATGACCGCATCCATTGCCACGGCATTGTCCGCGGCCAGTATCAGCCCGATATCCCGCAAATCCGGAGACGCCGGGCCATTGCCCTCCATACCGACCACCGCATCCAGAATAAACAGATCCGGAACCCGGATTTTAAACACCTCCACAATAACCTCATGAAACCGTTTTGGGCTTCCGGCGATTTTGTGCAGAATGGATTTCTGCGCGCCGGGCAAAATGCCGTAGCTGTTTTTGATGGCGCCCGAGATCACCGTCAGGCCGTGGGTTTTAAACCGCGGCAGGCTGATAATGATATCGGCCTCCATGACAATTCTGGAAACACTCACCCACGGCATGAACTCGGGATTGAACCCGGCCTTGACCGGCTCATTGCCGATATTCCGGTAATAGCCTTTGGCCGCTGCCATGAGCCCGGTTTTTTCAAAACATTCCTCATTGGCCCCGTAGCTGACCACGCCGGGATTGTCCCCCACGATGATGGCCGCGGGAGATAGGGTTTCCACTTTCTCCACCACGGCCCGGAGCACGGACGGATGGGTGACGATGGCTTCATCCGCGGTGGACGTTCGCAACGCATTGGGTTTGATCAAAACTGTTTTGCCGGTCAAATTAAGCGGGAATATCTCAAATGTCCGGTCAATGGCTTGCCTGACGGTGTCATAAGTCGCCGGGTGAACCAGTACGGTTTTCATATTTTTCCTTTGTTTAATTGAATTTATATCATTGAATGAATATCACTGTTTGATCCGGATGCGGAATGGCCGTCTCCATGATATCGCCGCAAAGGGTGTGTGCGGAAATTTTAACCGGACCGCTGTAATTGCCCAAGCCGAATATAACGGCCGCGTCATCCTGACTGCCGGTCCCCCGTCCGGCCGCAATTTCCCGGATTTGCCGATGCCTGTCATAACAAATTGTCACCAACGCCCCGATACCGAAGCGGTTGCAGTTTGAATCGCTTAGTTTGATTTTGATCCAGTGGCTGGATGTGCGGTTGTTTCGAAACAAATGAAGGCCGTTTTCGCTTGCCACCACAAGGTCCGCAAAGCCGTCGTTGTCGTAATCGGCAAAAGCCGCTCCCCATGAATTCTCCATACTGACGCCCGCTATCCAGGTGGCGTCGGTAAAACCCCCTTTTCCGTCATTTAAATACAAATGCGAATACCGTCCGGGATAGATGGATGTCATATAAATATCCAGGTCACCGTCGTTATCCACATCCGCAAACGCCGGGTCTGAATTGGTCTCCTCAAAACCGATGCCGGAGCCGGCGTAGCAATTGGAAAAATGGAAGCTGGGTGCTCCCTGGTTGAAGAGCAGCATGTCCTGGTCAGAATACTGGATGTAACGCGGATGGGCAAGGTTGGTGATAAAGAGGTCCGCCACGCCGTCATTGTTTAAATCACCGCTGGCGGGACCGATGGAATGGCCAAAAGCGCCTTCCACATTATTCCCCCGGACGCCGAAGTCCTCCGCCTGATCGCTCAGTTTTCCGGAGGGGGAATTAATCCACAGGAAATTCGGATCCAGGCGGTAATTGGCCACCACAATGTCCTGATATCCGTCCCGGTTTACATCGGTCCAGGTCACGCCGCGGCCGCACATGGCTTCATCTGTGATGATGCCCGCATTCAAGCTGATATCCGAAAACGTGCCGTTGCCGTTGTTGCGGTACAATTGGTCTTGAACGCCAAGCGCCCGCATGACGCCGGGACGCTCATAATTGGCCGCATAAATATCTAAAAATCCGTCATTGTTTAAATCCCCCCAGGCTGCGGCCTCGGTTTGGCAAGGCGCCACCGGTCCAAGGGCGGGTCCGGTCATATCCACAAACCCGCCTTTTCCGGTATTTCTGAAAAGTTTATTTCCCGAGTGGTCCGTCATAAAAATATCCAAAAACCCGTCATTGTCATAATCCCCCCAGACGCCGCCGGTCGGGGTGGTCAGCGAACCTAGCCCCGCTTCGACGGTAACCTCAATAAACGCGCCGGACCCTGTGTTCCGGAAAAGACGGTGTCCGTCAATGAGCAGATCCACAAAACCATCCTGGTTGTAGTCGCCCCAGGCGACGCGTCCGGCTTTTTGACCGGCCAGCCCGGCTTTTTGCGTGACATCCTCAAAATAAACACCACCGGACAATTTTCGGAAATAGCCAGCCGGATCTCCCTGATATTTATGAAACGTGGATAACAAACTCATTAATTTTGTTCTGGTTTCTTCCTGGTGTCCATTGATTTCCAGCGCCCGGTGAAAACAGGAGATGGCTTTTTCATGATCGCCTTCTTTCAGGGCGATCATGCCCAAAAAATGATAAACTTTGTCCCAATGCCTGTTTTTGGCCGCAACCGCTGTCAATTCACTTCCGGCTTTTTTTAAATCGCCGGCATTGAACCACGCCCGGCCAAGAAGATAATGGATAAAGTCTTTTTCCCTGTCCCTTTCATCAGCCCATAATGCATCCGTAAAATGCGGCGGTTTTTCTTCCGGATGCCTTTCCGCAACCGTCAGGCTCGTCTGAAGCAGCCGAATAGCCTCACCGGACGCCGCGTTCTGACTGATCAGCCACATGGCGAGACCCGTATTGATTCTCCTGCTGGCCGGGCATGTTTCAAGCATTGAGGAAACCATGATTCCGGGAGGGGCCTTTTCCGTTTCTTTTTTTTTATTGAGCAGCATGCTGACGATATCTTCAACAAAACGCCTCTGGGGAAAATTCCGGATATAGGCATCCATGAGTTTCATCTGCATGGGCGCATCGTTTTTTGCCTGAATGATTTGCTCAAACAAGTCATCGGCGATTTGTTCTTGCATTTGCGGGTCTTGAGACGAAGACCAATCGGCAAGTTTCAAAATTAACTTCTGCTGCGATGGCAAATCCTTCAATAATTCATAGCCCTGGCAGGCTGCCATGAGCGCACGGGTATCTGTTTCAGACGCTTTGTGCAATGCGTCGATTTCATTCCGCACCATTTGCCGGGTCACGTCGGCCCCGCCTGCCGCCTCCAGTCGGGCCGCCCATGCCAGCGCTTCCGCATCATAAAATCGCGGGTCGAGTTCAAGTGCCTGGCGGCAAGCGGCGGCGGATTCCTTGAACCGGTCCATGAAAAATAAAGCCCTGCCGCGTTCATACAGCCATTCCGGGCGCTTCGGCGCTATTTCACCGGCCTGGTCAAGAATTTTCAGCGCCTTTGCATGTTTTCGATCATTGATCAAATCCCGGCTTTTAACCAGAAGCTGGTCATATAAAGGAAGAATCTCTTTGCTTTTATCTTTTTGCGGCGGAGGAAAATTTTGCGGCGCGCATGCGGCTACCGCCAAGACAAGACAGGCGATTATAACTTGAATCAAATAACGGTGAATACCCATTTTCCTGCCGGTCCGCCCAATAACATTTTGGATTTATTTGTGGAAGCCGCCCCTCCGCCGCCCTTTTTTCTTCTCTTTTCCGCATACAGGGCTTCATCCACGGTTTTCATCAGGGTTTCAAGAGCGACTCTTTCGCCATCGGCTTCTATAATACCAAAACTGACGCCCACGGGAATGTTGTTTTTTCCCGCCCAGCATGAAAACTGTTCCTCAAAACGGGAAACCACATTTCTGGCGTCATCCAGACGGCTGTCGGTCAGAATAAACACAAATTCGTCGCCGCCGTACCGGGCCTTGATGTCAGTGTTCCGGAAATGATTGGCGGCCAGAAACCCCAACTGTTTGAGCACCTGATCGCCGGTATTGTGTCCCATGGAATCATTGACCTGTTTAAAATTATCCAGATCCGCAAACACAAAAACCATCGGCATGTGTGTCCGGTTATACAGCGATACGAGATAGACGGCCGATTTCAGAAACGCGCGGCGGTTCATGAAGCCGGACAATTCGTCTCTCTGAGCCAACTTGTCCGCCTGATCTTTCAACTGCTCTATCCGTTTGACCAGATCAAATGCGTAATGAACGAGGATCAGGAGAAAAAGAAATAAAAAGTTAAAAGGATACGGCGGTGATTGATGGATGATGTGAAAATGCATGGGGATGACCATCAGGCAGAGAACCACCGCATTCAGGGATACAATCATAAAATTGTTGAGCCCATGCTGGATGCCGTTGCCGATGACCGTAATCAGAATCAACGCGATGGTCGGCGGCATCGGATAGGGATCCAGCAGCACCGAAATCCCCGCGGCAATTAGATCAACCCAGTTGGCCAGCCGCATTGCGCGCTGTGAGAGCCCTTTTTTCTGGAAATGCCGCCACCACAGTATATGGAAGACCACATACACGCCAATGGCGATGCAGACAATCTTCGCCCCTGAAGGCTCGGCGAAAGGAACGGGTGAGAAATAAAAATAAACACCGGTCAAAACGCCGAGCAGCAGCCGGACGATAAACTGGTATTGGGGATTGTAAAAAACCGTTTCCCGTATCGATGGTGTCGCTTTATGGCGTTCAGGCATTTTTTCGTCCTTCCATGAAAACATTGAAGAACAGTTAAAACACGCGATTATTCAGGCACCATTCATAGGTTGCGGCGATCCCTTGTTCCAGAGATATGGTTTGACGCCATCCGAGCCGGGCCAATAAGGAGACGTCCAACAATTTTTGCGGGGTGCCGTCCGGTTTGGTGGTGTCAAACACAAGCCGGCCCGCAAAATCCACAATCTGGCCGATCAGTTCGGCAAGTTCGCGGATGGTATGATCCTGGCCGCATCCGATATTGACAAGGGGCGCGGCGGTGTCCGATATCAGGGAGCTGAAGGCCGCCTCATCCAGATTGATGATATGCAGGCAGGCGTCCGCCAGATCATCCACATGCAGAAATTCACGGCGGGGGGAACCGGTTCCCCAGACTGTAACCGACTCGGCTTTTTCTGTTTTGGCGTCATGGAATTTACGGATCAGGGCGGGCAGCACATGACTGGTTTCCAGATTGAAATTGTCATTTGGGCCGTAAAGGTTAGTGGGCATGAGGGCGAAATAACGGGTGCCGTACTGACGATTATAGGACTGGCACATTTTGATACCTGCTATTTTTGCAATGGCATACGGCTCATTGGTGGACTCAAGGGGTCCGGTCAACAGATAATCCTCTTTCATGGGCTGCGGGCATTCCCTGGGATAAATGCACGAAGATCCTAAAAAAATCAGGCGTTTGACCCCTGTTTTCCAGGCGGCATGGATGATGTTGGTTTGAATCGCCAGATTGTCATAGATAAATTCCGCAGGATATGTGTTGTTGGCGAGAATCCCGCCGACTTTCGCGGCGGCCAGCACCACAAATTCGGGCTGCTCTTGTTCAAAAAAAGCCTCCACCTCCGCCTGTCGTCTGAGATCCAATTTGGTATGATGCTGGGTGATAAGGTTCTTAAAACCCTTTTGGTTAAATTTTCTGACCAGGGCGGATCCCACCAATCCATCATGGCCTGCGATATAAATATGTGAAGTTGCTTCCATTGGCACCTCTTGTTAATTTTTTGTCTCTTCAGCCTTCAGCCTGAACACCTACAACCTTTTCCCTACATCATCGCCTCACAACTCGCAGGCACCGGGAACCCGTTTCTGCTGCATATGGCTTCCCGAGCCGATTCGGTCAGGTCACGTTCAACCATTTCCGCCACCATTGTTTCAAACGATATGGCCGGCTCCCACCCGAGTTTTTGTTTGGCTTTTGAAGGATCGCCAAGCAGGGTTTCCACTTCCGTGGGCCGGAAATACCGGGGGTCCACAGATACCAGAACCTGGCCCTTGGTCAGGCGGTCCAGGTAATTTTTAACCGGCAGGCCGGTCAGTGCTTCATGTGGGGAAACATCCTCCACCACTCCTTTTTCATCAATCCCCTCTCCCCGCCATCTGAGGGTAATGCCGACACGGGCGAACGCCTTGTCGCAGAATTCCCGCACCGAATGCTGTACCCCGGTGGCGATGACAAAGTCTTCGGGCTGTTCCTGCTGGAGAATCAGCCACTGGGCGTAGACGTAATCCTTGGCGTGGCCCCAGTCCCGCAAGGCGTTCAGATTGCCTAAATACAGGCGGCTTTCAAGGCCCAGAGCGATACGGGCAACGGCCCGGGTGATTTTCCGGGTGACAAACGTTTCCCCGCGAATCGGGGATTCGTGATTAAACAAAATGCCGTTGCAGGCATACATGCCGTATGCTTCCCGGTAATTCACCGTGCACCAGAAAGAATAAAGTTTGGCGCAGGCATAGGGTGACCGGGGATAAAATGGCGTGGTTTCAGACTGGGGGATTTCCTGGACCTTGCCGTACAACTCCGAGGTAGACGCCTGGTAAAACCGCACCTTGCGCTCCATCCCCAGAATCCGGATGGCTTCCAGCAGCCGCAATGTGCCCAGCCCGTCCGCGTTAGCCGTATATTCCGGCGATTCAAAGGAGACCTGAACATGGCTCTGGGCGGCCAGGTTGTAAATTTCATCCGGCCGCACTTCCTGAACGATCCGCACCAGATTGGTGGCGTCGGTCAAGTCTCCGTAATGCAGCACAAACCGGCGGCCTTTTTCATGGGGATCCTGATACAGATGGTCCACCCGGTGGGTATTGAACAAAGATGACCGGCGCTTGATGCCATGCACCTCCGCATATCCTTTTTGCAACAGCAATTCCGCCAGATAGGCCCCGTCCTGGCCCGTTACACCGGTAATCAGCGCTTTTTTTGTCAAAATAAACCTCTTCCATTTGTCATTGAACTTCATATATCGCATATAATACGCCGCCATTGTTGGCGGGTTTATCCAAATCTAAGTAATTTATCCAAATATTTCATATTATTCAAGCGCATTTTGTATGGCGTCCGTATCTAAACCATGATAATAACAATGTCACATGAATAAAACCCATGAAAAGGCCTTGTTTACATTAAAAAATGACACCCGGAAAAACCTTTCAAAACCTGTCCCTGGAAAAACAGGAGCGCATCGCCCTCATCGCTGCCGAGGAATTCGGTGACAAGGGGTTTGATGGCGCCAGCGTTAATGGCATGGTGGAACGCATGGGCATCGCCAAAGGCTCTATTTTTCAATATTTCGGCAATAAAAAAGGACTGTTTTTGTTTGTTTTCAACCAGTCGGTGGAAATGGTCAAAGGATATCTCCGGACTGTCAGGGACCAGTCCATCAATGAAAACCTGCTTACCCGCCTTGAAAAAACACTTGCCGCCGGAATTAATTTTATCAAAACCCACCCCTTGTTGTACCGTCTTTATATCAAGGTGCTGTCTGAATCCAAAGCGCCTTTCCGGGAAGAAATTCTTATAGCCCTTCGCCAGCACAGTATCCATTATCTTAAATCCTTGCTGGAACAGGCTTATGCAAATGGAGAAATCCGCCAGACGGTTGATCTGGATAAGGCAGCGTTTATTTTGGATGCGGTGATGGATCGCTTTCTTCAATCCCATACCCTGGTTCATCTGGATGGAGGGCTGGGCATTTACAATGCATCATCCGATACCACCGATATCTGGATCAAAGACATGGTCTGGATGATATGTCAGGGAATCGGCGTAACCGATATGAAAAAACCGGAACCGCATCCTTACTATATATTGATCCTTGCGGCGGTGGACGACGAACTGGCGGGATTACGCACAAAACTTGAGACCCCTTCCCATAAATCATTTGGCGGCAGAAGCGCCATCTCCGGAAGTCTGGGCGGCCAAAACGTGATGATTTTGACCACCGGGCCGGGAATGATCAACGCAGCCCAGGCCCTGACCGCCGCCATTGAATCCCGGCGGCCGGCATTGATTATTCAGACCGGATGCGCAGGCGCATTCCGGGAATCCGGTCTTGATATCGGCGATGTCGCCGTCGCCACGAAAGAAATGGACATTCAAAGCGGACTTGAACCGGCAGTTGATTCCGCTTTCCCTGACGTCCTGCCTTTCATCTCTCTGAAAAAAGGAGAGACGGAATACAAAAACCATTATCCTATAAACGATAAACTGGCGGCCGAAATTTTTAAAATACTGCAATCCGCTGATTCCAAGAATGATTTTCATGTCCGGAAAGGCCCGTTTGTCACGGTCTCCACCATCACCACCACTGATCGGCGGGCCAAAGCGCTGTTTGACCGCTTTAACCCTTGCATGGAACAAATGGAAGGCGCGGCCGCCGCGCATATTGCGCTATTGTATGGCATCCCGTTCGCTGAAATCCGGTCAGCCAGCAATCTGGTGGGCAAACGCGACAAAAGCCGATGGAATTTGCCCTTGGCGGTTCAAAATGCATGTATTGCGGTGGAAGCGGTTGTAGAAAGATTGAAAATTGAAGATTTTTGAATTCACAACCCATTTAACCATATCAATCAAATAAGCCGAATATGAACATCAAACACCCTTCTCTTTCCCTTGCCTATTCCCCCTGTCCGAATGATACATATATATTTTATGCCCTGGCTCACCGGAAAATTGATCTGGGGGATCTGATTTTTGATATCACTCTAAATGATGTGGAACATCTTAACCAGACGGCCAGAAAAGGCATGGTGGATATTTCCAAACTGTCATTTGCGGCCATTGGGCATCTGATGGAGGATTACGGGCTGCTCCGGTCCGGCGCCGCCCTCGGACAGGGATGCGGCCCCCTGATCGTGGCGCGGCGAGGAACGGATTTATCAGCCATTGGCCAGAGCAAAATTGCGATTCCCGGACTTTGGACCACGGCCAATCTGCTCCTGGGACTTTTCATGGATCAATCGCCGATTGTTACGGCCATGCGATTTGATCACATCATGCCCGCCGTTTCCGAGGGGAAATCTGATTTCGGAGTGATTATTCACGAAGGCCGGTTCACGTATCAAAACTACGGCCTGGAATGCCTTATGGATCTGGGGCGGTGGTGGGAGGCAAAAACCGGTTTGCCGGTTCCTTTGGGCGGTATCGCCGTGCGCCGGAATTTGCCGGAACCCCTTATCCGCCAGGTGGAATCCATCATCGGGCAAAGCATTGATTATGCCCGCCGTTATCCGCAAGAGACCGATGCCTATATAAAAGCCCATGCCCAGGAATTGAGCGATCGTGTGATCTGCCGGCATATTGATTTATATGTTAATGATTTTTCAATAGATATCGGAGATCAAGGGGAGGCCGCCATCACAACCCTGTTTGATATTGCGCGGGATAAAGGCATTCTTCCGAAAAGCGATCAACCGTTGTTCGCCTGTTGAAAAAAATCGATTTCCGGCTGCCTGTCAATAATCCCGTGATCATAAATACCTTTATAAAACGTATTCAGACAGGTGATTTCCGGCTTGCTTAAATGGTAATACATACTGTTAAAATACGTCAGGCAGGTTTCCAAGGAAATATTCAGTTTTTTGGCGGATCGCTCAGCAATCAGGGGCAGATGGAGAAGTCCCGATGCCTTGGACTGGCGCAGCATCCCGGCCACCTGCCGGACCGGGCCCGGATGGTTTTGAGCGAATGTTTTCCGCACCGCCCAAACCGCGAATACAAACGGCAGCCCGGTCCGGTCATTCCACATCTCACACAAGTCATAAACATGCGGATACCTGCCGTGCCAGTCATGCCGCAAGGCCGCATCGCCGATCACCAGGCCCGCGCCGGGCATCCCGGCTAAATCTTCGGGAGTTTTGACCCGTCTGCGTTCAAATTCCGGCTGCACGCCCTGTGAGGCAAATAATAATTTGATGAGATCCACGGCGGTGGCGGATTCATCGGTCAAAAGCACGGGTTTCTGGTGCAGCTCCGCAAATTCGCACCGGCTCACCAGAAGCACGCTCATGACCTTGCCGAAACAGGCGATGGACATATCCGGCAGCATCAGCCAGTCGTCCGCATTTCTGGCGAACGCGGATGCGGAAACCGAGCTGATGTCGAGTTCTCCTTCCTTCAGCATCCGGTTTAACGTGGCTGGCGGTTCGCTGATAAGCCTCATGCCTTCCGGTAGAGGCTGATTTTCAAATTCATAGTAAACCGGATTGACATTGATATATTGAATACGGCCGATGTTGATGGCATGGGATTTGGTCATATGGGGCATTGTTTGCTTTCTTGCATAAATATTAAAATGTTACAGAATTTTTTAAAAAATGACTGCTTATGGAAAATATTATTCTATCTGTTTTTCCCATAGAGGCGATGGGGCGCAGACGGGAGAATCATTTACAAGACATTCCATCACCTGTTCGGCCCCGGAGGCTGAAACCGGCACATAAATCATGGCCGCCATTTTGCTGGGCGTCAGGCGTCCGAGCTGGTCTTCAAAACCTAAGGCGCGTGCGCCGTTCTCTGTCGCCATGGTCAGGATATCGCGATGGGCGACCTGCGGGAAAGAGCGGGAAAGAAACGCCATTTCATCAAACAGGCTCAAGGAATCATTGCTTGCGAGGCTGTCTGTGCCGAGACACAGGCGCAATCCGGCATGAATCATCATCGGCACATCCGGCAGGCGTTTGTGTAAATTCATATTGCTTCTCGGACAAATACAGGCATGGACCTGTTTTTCCGCCAGTGTCGCAACGCCTTTTGCATCGGCAAACACCAGATGGACCGCCAGCGTGTTCTGGTCCAGCAGGCCCAGCCGCTCTGCATGACGGACCGGACTTAACCCGGCGAGTCCCCATCCAGAAGTGTCGATCCCGCGCATGGTTAAAAAATCCGCCCATGGCCCCTTGCAAGTGGTTAAAAACCGGACTTCATCAAGTGATTCCGCCAGATGCACGCTGAAAGGGGTTGCGGCTTTCCGGGCGGCGGATTTCAAACGGACCAGCAGGTCCGGGGCTGTGGTGTGGGGCGCATGACCGGCGACCGAAAGGGTTTGGGTATCGCTGATTTTTTCACACCGGAGATCCGGCGGAGACTTTGAGCCCAGACATTCCTGAAACCGCACCCCGGCCAGGCCTGAGGCTAAAAAAAGCCGGGGGCTAACCTCCGAACTGCTAATGTCGCCGACAATCCATGTTCCGGAAAGTTTCAGTTCTTCGATGCCGCGCCGTGCGGCATCTTGAAGCGTATCCTGTTCGATTTGTTCTTTTTTTTGAATTACTGACCAGACCCAGCCGATGAATCCGGCCTCCATGTCAGTAGCCTGTTCTAGCGCGCATAAATCCAGATGGGTATGGGCATTGACCAGGGACGGCATTAACACGCCGGGACCATGCTGAATAATCCGGTCAGCCGACGGTTCTCCTCTGCCCTGCCCCACATCCGATATTTTGCCGGATTCCACTCGAACAAACCCGTCACGTATTATGGTTTGAGGGTCCACCATCACCCAGCCGGCCTTATGGACCGTCGAACCGGCAACAGGCATTTTTTTAATCAAGCACATTATAAAAACAGTCCCGCTGGCGGGCCGTGTATCCGGCATCTTCAATCAGGCGAACAATTTCAGACCTTGGCAGCCGGAAATTGACACCGGCGGCCGCCACCACATTTTCTTCGATCATTGTGGAGCCGAAATCATTGGCCCCAAACGCCAAGGCAAGCTGGGCGATTTTATCCCCCTGAGTGACCCAGGACACCTGGAGATTGGGGATGTTGTCCAGCACCAGCCGGGAAATGGCCAGTACCCGCAAGTAGGCGGCGGCAGTAGCGGGTTTGACATTGATTCGGGTGTTTTCCGGCTGAAACGTCCAGGGGATAAACGCAGTGAACCCGCCGGTTTCATCCTGGAGTTCTCTCAGTTTCATCAGGTGTTCGATGATGTGATGTTTGGTTTCAATATGTCCGAACATCATGGTGGCTGACGATTTCAGGCCCAGGCCATGGGCGGTTCGCATCACATTCAGCCACTTTGTCGCCGAACATTTATTGGGGGAAATTTTTTGACGGACTTCATCCACCAGAATTTCCGCGCCGCCGCCGGGAATGGAGTCCAGGCCCGCATCCATCAGCTTTTTAATGACATCTTGAACGGACAAGGTTGTAATTTCAGACAGATAGACAATTTCCGGCGGAGAGAACCCGTGAATATGAATTTTAAACCGGGACTTCATGTATTTCAGCAGATCAATATAATAATCCAGGCGCAAATCCGGGTTCATGCCCCCCTGAAGCAGAATCTGGGTGCCGCCGAGAGCAATCGTCTCTTCGATTTTCCGGGCCAAATCGTCGCGTTCGATCACATAGCCTTCCGGATGGCCGGGGGGCCGAAAAAACGCGCAGAACTGGCATCCGGACACACATACATTGGTGTAATTGATATTGCGGTCGATGTTGTACGTGCGGTACGGCTCGGGATGCAGCCGTCGCGAAACGGCGTCGGCCGCCTGCCCCAGGGCGG
>DAIEHU010000299.1 GCA_027353395.1 Desulfobacteraceae bacterium | reverse complement strand
CGGCATAAGGGAAATTTTGAAATCATCACATATAAATTTTTCGCCGAACAGACCAATGCATATGAAGCATTTAAAAAAGGCGAAATTGATCTGTTCCCGGTATATACTTCCCGCATCTGGATGGATGAAACCGGAGGGGATGCTTTTTTAAAAAACCATATCATCAAACAAAAAATCCACAACCATAAACCCGTCGGGTTCCAGGGATTCGCCATGAACATGCGCAAACCGCCGTTTGATGACGTCAAAACACGAAGGGCCCTTTTGCTGGACCGCAAAAAAATGAACCGGACGCTGATGTATGACCAGTATTTTCTGCACCGGTCCTACTTTGAAGACTTGTATTCGCAGACGATTCCCTGCCCCAATCCTTTAATTGAAATGGACAAGAAACAGGCCAGGAGTCTGCTCCGGCAGGCCGGCTGGAAGGTGAACCCGGCCACCGGTTTTCTTCAAAAAAACGGCCAGCCATTTACATTTAAATTTCTTACCAGGGACGCCTCATCTGAAAAATTTCTTTCCATCTATGCGGAAGACTTGAAAGACGTGGGCATCAATATGAATATTGACAAAAAGGACTGGGCCGCGTGGGCCCGGGATATGGAAGAATTCAATTTTCAGATGACCTGGGCCGCCTGGAGTTCGGGGCTTTTCAAAGATCCGGAAAGCATGTGGCTGTCAACGGAAGCAGACCGGCCATCCGGCAACAACATTACCGGGTTCAAAAATAAGACGGTGGACGCATTAATCGAAAAGCAAAAAACCGTTTTTAACATGGAAGAGCGAAACGCCATTTGCCGGACCATCGACCGTTTGATATTCGATGCATACCCCTATGTCCTGCTGTGGAACATTGATTACACGCGGCTCTTGTACTGGAACAAGTTCGGGATGCCGGACACGGTGCTCTCAAAATTTGGTGATGAAAGCAGCGCCATCTGGTACTGGTGGCTGGATCCGGACGCCGAAGCGGCGCTCGGGGATGCGGTGCGGATGAAACTGCCCCTGCCGCCGAAACCGGCGTCGGTAAGTTTTGATAAGGTATTTGGAAAAAAGAAAATGTAAAAAAACAGACGGGTACGAACGCCCCCCAAAAAAATTTACCACGGAAAACTCAGAGAGTGATCTCTGTGGTAAATTTTATTTTAGGTGAAGACGTAAATTTTTTCAGGCCTCATTCACCAAGGCATATGCTTTTTCCATGGCGGAATCGAGATGTTCCGGTTTTGATCCGCCTGCCTGGGCCATGTCCGGCCGCCCGCCGCCGCCGCCGCCCACCTCAGCCGCCACCGCCTTGATGATATTGCCGGCGTGAAACCGGCCCACCAGGTCTTTGGTGACAATACTGATAAGCAGTGCCTTGCCGTCTTTTTCAGCCCCCAGCACCACAATGCCCGAACCGATTTTATCCTTGAATTTATCCGCCAAATCCCGCAGGGCCGCCGGGGTTTCCACCGCCACTTTTTTGGCGACCACCTTGACGCCGTTGACCGTCCGGATATCCTCGTTCAGGTTATCCGCCGAACGCGCCGCAAGCTGGGATTTGATTTTTTCCAGCTCTTTTTCAAGCAGCTTCTGGCCGGACAATAACGCGCTGATCCGCAAGATTACGCCTTCCGGACGATCTTTCACCAGACCGGACGCATCATGCAAAATTTTGAGCATTGTCTGCACATGGCGCAATGCCGCTGCGCCGGTCAAGGCCTCGATTCTTCTCATGCCGGAGGCCACACTGGATTCACTCACAATTTTAAACAACCCGATATTGCCTGTTTGGCTGGTATGGGTGCCGCCGCACAATTCCCGGCTGAAGGTATCCAGCGTAATCACCCGCACAATATCACCGTATTTTTCTTCGAACAGGGCCATGGCCCCGCTCTTAAACGCTTCTTCGGCAGCCATTTCCGTAATGGCCACGGAAATATTGTCCCGGATACGGTCATTGACAAGGGTTTCCACCTGATCCAGCGTGGCTGCATCCACTCCTGCAAAATGGGTAAAGTCAAACCGCAAACGGTCCGGCGACACATGAGAACCGGCCTGACGCACATGATCGCCCAGAATGTGCCGCAAGGCGGCATGAAGCAGATGGGTCGCCGTGTGATTGGCCTCCGTGGCCTGCCGCCTTTCCTGATCCACAGACAAGGTGGCCGTCTCCCCGGTCCGGGCAGTCCCGGAAACAACCCGGCCTTTATGAATAATCAGCCCGGTGGGATCCTTGATGGTGTTATCAATTTCAATCGCAAACCCATGACTGGTAATCTGGCCGGCATCCCCCACCTGGCCGCCGGATTCCGCATAAAATGGCGTCTGCTGTGTCACCACCTCCACTTGCTGGCCGGCATCCGCGGTCTCCACCGCCTGTCCGGCCGCCACCAGCAGCCGGATAGGGGCATGACAGGCAAGACAGCCGTAACCGATAAATTCCGGCAAATGATCCAGCGCCGCCGTAAAATTTTTATACGCATCGCTCACGGTTGAAAACGAAACCACGGAGCGTGATTTTTCCCGCTGATCATTCATGGCCCGTTCAAACCCGTCCATGTCCAAATTCAGGCCCTGATCCCGAACCACATCCTTGACAATATCCGCCGGAAAGCCATACGTGTCATAGAGTTTGAAGATGACTTCCCCAGGCACAATGACGCCTCCGGCTTCTTTGACTTCCACAATGGTTTCATTCAAGAGTTTGAGGCCATTGTCCAGGGTTTCGGAAAAGCGTATTTCTTCATTTTTAATCACGCTGGTGATAAACGCATTTTCCTCCGTCAGCTCCGGATACGCGGATTTCATGACATCAAACACGGCGGCCACAGTTTCATGAAGAAACGGCTTGGTAAGACCAATATTCCGGCCATAGCGGATGGCCCGGCGAAGGATGCGGCGCAGCACATAGCCCCGGCCTTCGTTGGAAGGCAGCACGCCGTCTCCCACCATGAACGCCCCGGCCCGGCTGTGATCCGCGATGACCTTCATGGCCACATCAACAGCCGGAGATTGCCCCAATTTTTTACCGCAAAGGGATTCAATCTTCCGGATAATGGGGGCGAACAGGTCGGTATCATAATTGGTGGGAACACCCTGGATCACCGAAGCGATCCGCTCCAGCCCCATGCCGGTGTCAATGCTGGGTTTCGGGAGCGGCGTCAATTTTCCATTTGCATCCCGGTTAAACTGCATAAACACCAGATTCCATATTTCCAAGTAACGGTCGCAATCGCACCCTGGCGCACAATCCTCGCCGTCGCATCCGAACGCCTCGCCCCGGTCAATCAGAATTTCCGAGCAGGGACCGCAGGGGCCTGTGTCTCCCATAGACCAGAAATTGTCCTTTTCCCCAAGCCGCACAATCCGTTCTTCAAGCAAACCCGGCTGTTTCCGCCATATCTCAAACGCTTC
>DAIEHU010000298.1 GCA_027353395.1 Desulfobacteraceae bacterium | reverse complement strand
CCCGCCGGATGGAACCGGGTCGGGGCGTATGATGGGGGATGGCGGCGCGTTTCACGCGCCGACCGCCCGGATTTCTTTCAGACCCTGCGCAGCCGGCGACGTACAGGCTCTGAGAATCGGAGCGACGGCATCATTGTCCGAGGCGCCAAGGCGCATCAGACCGGGGCCGTGAATTCCCATGAGGTCATTGTCATGCCCACTATCTCCATGCGGGAGGATGACCGGGATTATGCGGTGTCCTTCGCCCTGCCCAGCGACACGGAAGGCATCACCTATATCATGGGCCGCCAGTCCTGCGATACCCGGAAACGGGAGGGCGTAACCATGGACGTGGGCAATATATTGTTTGGCGGGCACGAGGCATTGATCGTGTTTGATAATGTATTTGTGCCTTGGGAGCGGGTGTTTATGTGCCGGGAATATGCGTTCGCCGGTTCCCTGGTGGAAAAATTCGCATCTTATCACCGCCAGAGTTATGCATGCAAGGTGGGCGTAGGAGATGTGCTCATCGGCGCGGCTCAGACCATTGCTGAATACAACGGCGTCCACAAGGCCGCCCATATCAAGGACAAGCTCATCGAGATGAACCAACTCAATGAAACCCTTTACTGCGGTTCCCTGTCATGCGCCGCGGAAGGCCATGCGGAACCCTCCGGCACGTGGTGCGTCGATACCCTGCTGGCCAATGTCGCCAAGCAGAACGTTACCCGCTTCCCCTATGAAATCGCCCGCCTGGCCCAGGATATCGCTGGCGGACTCATGGTGACCCTGCCTTCGGAAGCGGATTTTAAATCCCCGGAAACCGGCCCGATGCTTCAAAAGTATTTCCAGGGAAGCCAAGCCGTGCCCGTCCCAAACCGGATGCGTATACTGCGGCTGATCGAAAACTTAACATTGGGCACAGCGGCAGTGGGGTATCTTACCGAATCCATGCATGGCGCCGGTTCCCCACAGGCTCAGCGGATTATGATCGCACGGCAGGTTGACATGAAGGATAAGCAGCATCACGCCAAAAAGCTCTGCGGGATTGATGCGGATAGGTGAGGCCCGCTAAATTGTCTGACGGCGGTCGATGCCGCATCGTCTGTCTAAAATTTTTCTCTGGTTTTCCTCTTGATGGGCAGTGTCGTTCGCTGACCGCCGGTCACTGATTCTTCTTTCTTTTATGGCGCGCCGATCTGTTTTTTCCATTTCCGCTTCTCCTTTTTGAAAATCGTTTATGGATGACAGCTCTTCGGGTCAAATTTCCGCAAAATTTATCATAAAGAATTTCAAACTCAAGCAAAAAATTTAACCCCCCTGCAGACGTTTAATCTCTTGGCGTAGAGAATTCTTTGCACTTCTCTATAAATCTGATATGTATAACGGAAAAAGACGCGACCTGGGTTTTGAGCCGCTCGTTTTTGTTGTTGTTCGGTCACGCCGGATAGATGTCCTGTGACGGAATTTACGCAATTAAAGGCAATCTTAGATGGAAACAGGCGAAGACATAAAAGCTGCAAAAAGCGTTCTCCAGATGCTCCTCAAGGCGCGAAAGAACCTGAGGCTGTATCCCTCGAATAACCCCATTTACGCCAAAACCATTGAGGACAGTTTTGAAAGCTTCAACCGGTTTTTCCAGTTTGAGGACCGGTTGATTTTTCGCATCCGGTTGTATGACATGTATTATCAGGATGAATTGATCTATCACAATACCGAGCAGAAAAATGATAATCTCTCGTTTTTTCTTTATAAAGATGGGTTGCGGGAGCTGACATTTCAAAAAAAAATGCCTGTTGAGGAAATGACGTCTTTTTTAAAAATCATTTCTCTCGATTTCGATCAGGAAGTTCTGGACGATGATGTCGTCACCCTGTTCTGGGAGAAGGATTTTTCATATATCCGGTATGTGGTTGAAGATGATGTCCTTAGCGATGACGATTATGAATCCCAGGCGGTCACAGCGGCCAAGGCGGAGAGAACCGAACCGGTCGGTTTCCGGGCGGCTTATGACGCCGCCGTGGCGGTGGAAACAAAAATCCCCGGCCCTGCCATTATATCGTTGACGGACAACGATATGCAAAAGCTTTATCGTGAACTTGAAGAAGACGCCAAAGACAAGATCGACAAGTTCATGACCATTATTTTTGAGATTTTTTACAAGGCGAAAACCGGTAAGGAAGTGGAAGATGTGGCCGGTTATTTTAATATCGCCATTGAATATGCCGTCAAAAAGGGAAATATTGAGGCCGTCACGTATGTTCTGGAGAGACTCAGCCGTATCGCGCAAAGTGATCGCATCAATGAGACCGTCAAACAACAGATTAAAAGCGTGGTTCAGTTCGCTGGCAGCCAGCGCATCCTTGATATTGTAGGCCGGTATTTGGACGCCGGGCAGAAACCGGACCCCAAGCCCTTTCAGGAATTGATGCGGTTTTTTGACAAGGATTCGATTCCCCCTCTGATGGATTTGCTCGGGACGCTTTCGACCATCCATGCCCGAAAGGCCATTATTGATGCTCTGGTATTTTTATGCCCGAAAGGCCTTATGACCATCACCAAAGGATTGAGCAGTCCCCAATGGTACGTGGTTCGAAATGTGATTTATATCTTAAGGGAGAGCCGAGACAGCCGGGCGGTGGAATCCCTTCTGAAGATTGTCGGCCATCCGGATGCCCGCGTCAGAAAAGAGGTTATCCGCACCCTGGGTGAGCTGGGCGATTCCAATGTGTTGCCGGCCCTTCGGTTGTTTCTGGATGATCCGGATATGCAGACGCGCCTGATTGCCGTGAGAGCGTTGGGGCGTTTGTCGTCCGAGCTTGCCAAAACAGCGGTTCTGGAAAAAATTTCGGATAAAACGTTTAATGATAAGGATTTTAGCGAAAAAAAGGAATTTTTTCGTGTTCTGGCCTTGTGGAAAGATAAGGACCTCATCGATCATCTGACCAAACTCCTGATGAAAACAACCCTGTTCGGCAGCGCAAAGGTTTATGAAAACAGAGCCTGCGCCGCATACGGTCTGGGCTTGATCGGCGATCGAAGCACATTGCCATATTTATTTAAATGCCGGGGAACCCGCAACCAGTTGTTTCGGGAGTTTTTAGAAACAGCGATTCAAAGGATTGAAAATGAAAGCCGGGTACAGAGCTGATTCACCAAAAGCGAAATCCGAAATGATCAACCAGCTTGCCGTCGTTTTGCGATCGGCTGAAGTGCATCATGTTGATAATATCGCGGTGGTGACGGCCATCAACAAACTGGTGGACATGGTTACCGAATTTATGCAATGCGAAAATACCTTTGTTCTTGAGCTCAGGGGCGAATTCTTTTTTGCGAATGAGCTTCGGATCCGGTATTCTTCGGATGTGATGATCAATTTTGACTATCTTGTCCGGCTGTTCAGGGCCCGGGATGTCGGCGCCCTTGT
>DAIEHU010000297.1 GCA_027353395.1 Desulfobacteraceae bacterium | reverse complement strand
AATCCTGAAATATGCCATGTGGCTTCCGGCCAGTCCGGATGAACCACACTCTTTTCCCGTTCCGTTTTTATCATCTTCATAAAAAAATCCTTAATGTAATATCAATCTGTTGAAGCAGAATATAGCTGTCTGATAAAGAAGAGCGTCCCCGCCGTGTATTTGGAGATCAGACGGCGGAATTGACAATCCCCTTTTCTTTGACAAGGCTGATATACTCTTCTCTGATTTTCTGCTCGATGCCGGAATATAGGATTCCGGCAAAGGTATGCGCCTGTTCCTGGTTGAACACCCAGTTCAATATATTCCAGGAAATGCCGAAGATCGTCTTGCGGCGGCCGGAAATTTTAAGGTGCCGGAAACCCATGTCATAAATAGTCTTGACTTCGTCGTGGGTCAAATAACAGGATCGCTGCATTCCGGTGTTCCTCTCCGGATTCAGAAGCCTGCCCCCGCCGGAACATTTGGCTTTTCTGATGACTTTAATTTTTTCCATGGTCTCCCTGGCTTTTTCCTCGTCTTCAGACTGCGCGATATTATAGATGGAATTCAAGGTCTGATGATGGGCGCGATTGGGGCATTGATAAACGCATTCTTCCGTTATCAGGATTTCCGCCTTGTTGCGATCCAGCTTATCTAACAGATCCAGGTCAAACATGTGATCGGTATGGATAACCACCCGGTCAAACCGTTCTTCCATTTTCCGGTACCATCCAATATCCCCTTTGGGGTTTTCAATAAAGCTTTTCACTACCGAACAGACCTGCTTCAGACCTGGTTTTTTATCCCTGATGTAATCGGCCAGCAGGTCGTTTAATACAATCACACCGTTTAAACCGCACTTTTCATCCAGGCGGTCAAGAAGTTCGTTGGATTTCTTGTCATCCAGATGCCGTTTTTCCAGAACGGCGTTGGTGAAGGTGAAATAAACGCCGATTCCCACGTTATTGAGGCTTTTCAGGTAGGCTTCCGTGTCTGGGAAGTTGGGAACGTTGGCGTTCATGCGTCCGCCGTTCCACATCAGGTCCGGAGCCCCATGAAACGATTCGATCACATGGGTAATGCCATGCGCTCTCATGGTCTGGACAAGAAAACTGACCAACGCCCGATAATTAAAAACCCCTGAAATATTCCATCTGGCTTCCGGCCAATACGGATGGAGAAGGCTGCCTTTCCGTTTTATGTCGAACATAATTAATAACTTCCTGAAAATATAAAAAATTACAGTTTAATAATACAGAAAATAACGATTGTCCCAACTCGCTAACGGTTCATTTTTTGAAATGCCTTTTCGTAACAAAAATATCAGATATGCTCAAGTTATTTCCAATAGATTGGTTGTGTAGAAGAAGGAACCAAAGTTGATTGCATCATTTTTGGCAGGTTTTATATCGTTATCGCTTATAGCGATTCACCGGCAACCGGGTTTCCGGAGTATCTTTTAACTTTTTGTTTTTATGGTCTTTTTTGGATAATATGGGATGTTCCACTGGCCATTCAATGCCGATGGCCGGATCATTCCATAAAATCCCGTATTCATCCCCAGGCGTGTATACATCCGTGCATTTGTAGATCACATCCGCGGAATCGCTTAATACCACAAACCCGTGCGCGAATCCTTCGGGGACATAAATCTGCCGGTGGTTTTGGGCGGAGAGAATGGCCCCGGTCCAGCGCCCGAAAAATGGCGAGCCGCGCCTGATATCCACCGCCACGTCAAAAATTTCGCCGGTCACAACGAAGATCAGCTTGCCCTGGGGATGGGTGAGCTGGTAATGAAGCCCCCGCAGCACGTATTGGGCCGAATGGGAAAGGTTGTCCTGAACAAATGCCGCGTCAATCCGCGCCTGCCGGTATTTTTCAAAGTGATGGGTTTCCATGAAAAACCCCCGGTGGTCTTTAAAACACGCCGGTTCAATAAGAAACACGCCTGGTATGGATAATTCTTTGATTTCTAAAGCCATTTTGCTATTTCCGCGGGGGTTGAACCGGATATTTCATGAAGATACTGGCCGTAATCGTTTTTGCCCATCTGGGAGGCGATTTTTTTTAGCTGATCGCTTTCAATATAGCCCAGGCGATACGCGATTTCCTCTACGCATGCGATTTTAAACCCCTGCCGGTTCTGCACCGCCTGCACATAGCTGGCCGCCTGCTGCATGGATTCATGGGTGCCCATGTCCATCCATGCAAAGCCCCGGCCCAGAATTTCCACTTTCAATTCGCCCCGGCGGAGATATTCCCGGTTGACATCCGTGATCTCCAGTTCTCCCCGAGGCGAGGGCTTGAGATTTTCGGCGATCTCCACCACATCCTTATTATAGACATAGAGACCGGAGACCGCGTATTTGGATTTGGGATGGACCGGTTTTTCCTCAATGCCGATGACTTTGCCGGATTCATCAAATTCCACCACCCCATAACGCTCCGGATCATTGACCCGGTATCCGAAAACCACCCCGCCGCAATGGGATTTCAGGGCGTTTTTCACGATATCCGGGAGGTTGTGGCCGTGAAACAGGTTGTCTCCGAGGATCAGACACACCGGGTCATCGCCAACAAAGGATTTCCCAATGATAAAGGCCTGGGCCAGGCCTTCGGGCCGGGGCTGTTCACGGTATTCTATGGAAAGGCCCAGCCATGACCCGTCGCCGAACAGGGCTTTGAAATTGGGCAGATCTTGGGGGGTGGAGATGATGAGGATGTCCCGGATGCCGCCCAGCATGAGCACGGACAGGGGATAATAAATCATGGGCTTGTCATAAACCGGCAGCAGTTGCTTGCTGGTGATGCGGGTAAGGGGAAAGAGCCGCGTGCCGGAACCGCCGGCGAGAATGATTCCTTTCATGGGATTTTCCTTATGTTGATGAATCGGTTATTGATATTGTTGCTGTATCCAAGACCGGTACGCCCCGCTTTTCACCCGCTCCACCCAGCCGCTATTGTCCAGATACCACTTGATGGTGGACCGGATGCCGGTTTCAATGGACGTTGCGGGAGCCCAGCCCAGTTTTTCTTTGATTTTTGCGGCGTCGATGGCGTATCGCCGGTCATGGCCGGGCCGGTCCTTGACAAAGGTGATGAGGGATTTCCGGGGTGTGTCTTTGGGAAGGAGACCGGTGATTTGATCCAGGGTATCGCAAATTATCTCCACCAGCCGGATATTTTCCATCTCGCAATTGCCGCCGATATTATAGGTTTCGCCCGGCCTGCCGTTTTTGATGATTTCCCATATGGCCCGGCAGTGGTCGGTCACATAAAGCCAGTCCCGCACGTTTTTGCCGTCTCCATACACCGGGAGCGGCTTGCCTTCAAGGGCGTTGCATATCATCAGGGGAATCAGTTTTTCCGGAAATTGATACGGCCCATAGTTGTTTGAGCACCGGGTAATGATCGCGGGGAAGCCATG
>DAIEHU010000296.1 GCA_027353395.1 Desulfobacteraceae bacterium | reverse complement strand
ATGGGCGTCCGGGTGCCGTTTGCGGCTTTCAGAATTTATCATTCATCCCTCATTTTACGCCCAGGTGATGAGTCCGGGCGAATATTTCAGATGGTTATCCCCCGCGGGCACCACGCGAGCGGTAAGGCCGAATCTGCCGGCGGTATTGCACATGACGGTTGCGCCGTATTGGTACCGGCCCCCCCCCTGATCGCCAAGCAGGTTCATGGGCGTTATATCCAGGATATCCAGTTCGTCTACACTGATCAGGCGGCCACGGCAAAGTTCCACCGATACTTCTTCAGGCCGGATATTTCCCAGAAACACAGTGACCGTGACATTCATTTGATCGGATGTCCGGAAGGGGCCTTCCAGGTTCCGGGAAGGATGATCGATTTTGATGGTTTTCCATTCGTTTTTCAGCCGTTCGTGCATCGCAAGTATTTGCCGCGCCCCGTTTCCCCTGTCGGCCAGCAGGTCATGAAACCGCTGGGATGCCGGAACATAAGAGGAACTGACATATTTTCCCATCATGCCGTGAGCGCAGAATTTTTGGAACACCATTTTGATGGAGGCTTTCATCATTTTCAGCCATGCGATGGGCGTATCGTTGAGTTTTCGATTGTAAAAACAGGGGATCACGTCATTTTCGAGAACATTGTAGAGCGCCTGGCTTTCCACGTCATCCTGATATTCATAATCGGTGTATTCTTCACCGTTGCCGATGCGCCAACCGGTTTCTTCGGCATATCCCTCGCACCACCATCCGTCCAGCACGCTTACATTGAGAACCCCATTGACCGCCGCCTTGATGCCGGAGGTGCCGCAAGCCTCATAGGGCCGGCGCGGCGTATTGAGCCATACATCGCAACCCTGTACCAGATGCCTTGCTATATAGGGGTCATAATCTTCCAGGAAAATAAACCGGTGCCGGATGGAATTTTTTTTGGCGAATTCAATGAGTTTCCGGATCACTTCCTTGCCGTCATTGTCTCTGGGGTGGGCTTTCCCTGCGAGGATGATCTGGACGGGAAATTCCTTGGAGGTCAGAATTGCCTCTAACCGCGCCGGATCCCGGAGCAGCAGAAAAGCGCGTTTATAGGTGGCGAAACGGCGGGCGAAACCGATGGTCAACGCCTCATGATCGAGCACCGCCGCCGCGCCTTCCATAATGGATTTCGGAGCGTTCCGCCGGCTGTATTGGGCCACCATCAGGTTCCGGCAGGTACGCACCAGCCGGGCCCGGCACATTTCATGGGAGCGCCAGAGTTCTTCGTCGTAAATATCATCAATGCGGTTGATGAGTTCCGGCTGTTTCCATATTTTCTGCGCCCAGTTGGGGGACAGATACCGTTCGAACAGCATGGCATTTTCGATGGATATCCAAGACGGAATATGGACGCCATTGGTGATGTGGGCGATGGGGGTCTCTTTTTTGGAACGTCCGGGCCAGAGATAAGACCACATGCCGCGCGCCACCCGGCCATGGAGTTCGCTGACGCCGTTGCAATACTGGGACATGCGAAGTCCCAGAGCGAACATGGAGAAAGGGTTGTTCGGCTCATGCTGTCCCCATGAAATGATTTCATCCAGGCTGGTTTGAAGTTTCTCGGCGAACGGCTGAAGATAAGGCTTTACCAGATCGACGGGGAATTCATCGTGTCCGGCGGCCACCGGCGTATGGGTGGTGAACACAGTGGTTCGGGGAATCACTTCCATGGTTGTTTTCAAGTCCAGGTTGTGCTTCTGCATGATATGGGCCGCCCGTTCGATGCCGACAAATGAGCAATGGCCTTCATTTAAATGGCAAACCGACGGATGAATGCCCATGGCTTCCAGCGCCCTCATGCCGCCGATGCCCAGCAGGATTTCCTGGGCCAGACGGTTTTTGCCGTCCGCCACATACAGCCGGGAAGTGATATCCCGTTTTTCCTGAGAATTTTTCCGCACATTGGAGTCAATAAGGAACAGCGGAACCCGGCCCACCATGATTTTGAACACCTGGGCGTGGATATCCCCATCCGGTCCCTGGACGGTTATCAGCAGATCGCGGCCATTCACATCCACAGCGCGTTCCAGCGGCAGTTGATAGAGATCGGTTTCAGGATAACTTTCCTGCTGCCACCCGTTTTGATCCATAAACTGATGAAAATAGCCTTTGCGGTAGAGCAGGCCTACGCCAACAATGGGCGTGCCCCTGTCGGATGCGGCTTTGAGATGATCTCCGGCCAGCATGCCCAATCCACCGGCAAATAGCGGCAGACTTTCATGGATGCCATATTCCATGGAAAAATAGGCGATGGCGCCGTTGATGCCGCTCTCTTCTCTAAGCTGGCTGCCCGGCGTTTCCAGATCTTTTTCAAATGCGGCCTGAACGCGATGGAGGTGGGCCATAAAGCCATCGTCAGCAGCAATGGCTTCGAGCTGTTTCTGCGGGATCAATGAAAAAAAATGAATGGGATTCCGGCCGGACTGGGACCATAACCGGGGGTCAATCCGGCGGATCAGCTCGATAGCATCCAGATGCCATGACCACCACATGTTTCTGACCAGTTTTTCAGCGAATGCGAGCGGCTCCGGAACTTTTGGATATACCTGAAATGTTTGAATATAATTCATTTTTCGCCCCTTTTGGAATATGTGTCCGAGGATGAAATGACGTAGCCTGTGCGTGAATTTATATTATAACATCTCCCATGTCATTTTGCCATGATTATGATGATGACGATAGACGCCGCCATACCCGCAGCCATTCGCTGACGGCCCAGGCCTGGGCGTCGCATCCTTTTTGGCGGTGCGGAAAGTCGCCATCCATGATTTCCTGCAGTTGTCCGGCGCTTCCGGTATTTGCAAGCATGGCGCTGCTCCCCATAAAGGCCCGGGCCGTGTCTCTGGCGGCGCCTCCAAAAGCAATGGCCCATGCTTCGCAAAATGACGGGAAAAGCCAGGTCCAGACCGTACCGTTGTGATAGGCGGGCTTGCGTCGGGTATCTTCGTCTCCGGAATAGACGCCGAAATAGGGATGGGACGGGTCATTGAGAAGCTGACCATCCCGGTAAACGGGAAGCGGCCGCTGCACCGGGCGGTCAGCCAAGCTGCGAATGCCGCCGGGAACGATCAGCGATGCGCAGTTGCGGACCACGGCGCGCTGGATGACAGGGTCTGATACCAGCCCCAGCGTAACAGCCAGGAGTTGATTGGGTCTGAACGCGTCATCAGGAATTGCGTTTTTTGCGGATATGCCTCTGGCCGCATGGCGGCAATCGGATAAATAACCGGATTCTTTTAAAAAGAATAAATCACTAACAGCGGCCTGAACCTGGTCGGCGCGGTCTTTCCATGTAGGGCGGCGGATCGGTCCATCGATTTGCGCCATGAATATTAGTGCGTTATACCACAGCGCCTGGATTTCAATGGGGAATCCTTCCCTCGGGGTGGCGGCCGGG